>JAEURK010000256.1 GCA_016789175.1 Anaerolineales bacterium | reverse complement strand
GCAGTGCTGGCGGGGCTGTGCTGTGGGGGCGGCGGTGTCGGGGCGGCGCGGTCGGGGCGGCGCTGTCGGGGCGGCGCTTGTCGCCGCCCGCCGCCGCCCGCCGCCCCCTTCACGCCACCTGCGGCCGTGACCGCCTTGGCGTGCTTGGAGGCACCGCCGTCAGCCAGAGCAGCACAGTCATGATCACGGCCGAGGTCAGGCACCACGCGCAGCTGGCGCCGATCACGAAGGGCTCGAGGAAGGTCAGATAGATCGAGAAGAGCAGTCCGGCCACCACCAGGCCGAATCGGATCAGCCGGGCCCGGGGTGTTGCGACCAACGACGCGCCCAGGATTCCGAAGTAGCCGATCACGCCCAGCCAGCCGACGGGCAGGATCCCAAAAAGGCGCGCGTACGCGCTTTGCTGGACCGTATTGCAGTCGCCGACCGGGCCGCACATCGCCGGGACCTGGGCGGTCTCGACGTAGGCCAAATAGGCGGCCACCGCCATCCCTATCAGGCACAGCACCAGGATGGTGCGCTCCCGGGCAGGCGTTTCTGCAGCATAGTGCAGATAGCGTCTTGTGACGACGACCCAGGCACCGCTGATCAGCATCGCGACCAACACTACCAGCGCCAGCCCGTTCCCGACCGGGTCCTGCGCCATGGCCGTCGCGATGCCGGGCGCCGTCGTCTCCGGGAGGCTTGCTGACTCGGCCGGCGCCGCGTCGGTCGTGGAAGCGCCTTCGGATGTCGTCTCGCTCGACGCCGCCATGCTCGCGGCCAGGCCCGGGATCTCGGGGCAGCCGACGCCGCCGCGGCTGAGGTGGGCCTCGACCAGCGCCGGGAATTGATCGGGGATCTCGCCGGACCCGACCAGCACGCGCTCGCCGACGAACAGCATCGGCACACCCGTTCGTTCCTCGGGGACCGCGAAGCGATGCAGGGCCGCGTTGAACAGATCCTGACCGGCCTGGTTCGAGACGTCGACAGCCAGGATCTGGAGCGCGCCGCCGTACGTTTCGGTCAGCGGGAGCAGGGTGTTTTGGATGACGTCATGGCAATGCGGGCAGGTCGGGGAGTAGAACAGCACGGCGCAGACAGCGGGTTCGTTGGACTGTGCGCGGGCCTTGGCCGGAATCGACCAGGCCAAAGAGAGTGCCAATCCGATGCGAATCAGGGCGAAGAGCATGGCGAGAACCTTCCACATGTGAAGAGACAACGGCTACGGGTGCTCACAGCACTGGCTGCCGACTCGGTCGTCGAGCGTGCCGGCAGCGAAAGCGGCGAGCGCGGCGTCTACGGACTGGATCTCGGTCCGGATTGGACGGATCCCACGCGTTTTCAGAGCCGTGTGCATGCCGCCCCCGATCCCGCCGCAAAGCAAGATTTGACAGTCAGCGATGATCGCAGCCATGGACGCATGCCGGTCATCGGCAGCCGGCCCGGAATGTTGGTCGTGGTGGTGATGGGGTTCATCCGTCGGTCGTTCAGCCAGTTGTAACGGTTGGCCGTGGCTGTGCTCGCTGTGCCCGGGTTTGGCGCGTCGTTCGCGCGAAACGACCAGACCGTCGGTCAGGGTCACCACGAGGTATAACGCCGCTCGCCCAAAGTGTGGGCTGATGGTTTGTTCGTCGTCGGTCACGATTGCGATCTTCATAAGATTTCCTCGGGAAGGCGGGCTCTGTTCAGCGTCGGACGGGCGCGAGCGCGAGATGACGCTCGACCGGGCGGTCGCGATGATCCTGGGGCGCGAGCACCAGGATGGCAAGCGACGGTTGGTCGGGGAGGGCATTGGCCCAGCAGTGGGGCAAGTGGGCTTCAAACAACAGGCTGTCGCCGGGATCCAGATGATAGGACTGCCCGGCGACCGTATACAGCAGCGCCCCGCTCAAGCAATACACGAACTCCTGGCCGGTATGCACGATCGTGCAGGGGCCGCTCTCGGCACCCGGATCCAGCTTCAGGAGGAAAGGGTTGACCGCTGGATCGGAGATCCCGGCACCCAGGTCTTCCAACGCACCCTGTGCAAACGAGACTCGAGCACGCTGATCGGCCTGGCTCACCACGACGGCGCGACGCGGCGCGTCAACCTCAAAGAAAACGGTGATCGGGACGGTGAGCGCTCCGGCAAGTTGTTGCAGCGTGCTGACGCTCGGAGATGTTCGGCCATGCTCGATCAAACTGAGCGTGTTGAGCCCTAGCCCGCTGTGGTCGGCCAGTTCTCGCAGCGTCAGATGTCGCTCAAGGCGCAGTGCGCGCAGTCGCTGACCGACGTTGGCTTCGGGCTCCCGGGAGCCGGGCGGTAAAGCCGCCCGGCGCTTGACCCGCTTGGGGATGGGGCTGACAGTAGATGTCATGAGTGGGTTTTGTGCTGCGGATCGGACCTATTGCCCGATCAACTCGCCTTGAGCAATGATCTCGATCTGCAGCGTCTCCATCGTCTGGATCGTGGCGTGAACCGGGCAGTGCGCGGCGACCCGCTCAATCGCCTGACGGCGATCACCACACGAACCGTGCGGGAGGTTGATCGTCGCCTTCAAGTTGGCCAGGCGGGTTGGATCGTTCACCTTGTCAAAAGTAAGGTCCACCCGCAGGTCGGTGGCGTCGACGCCGTTGCGCTCACAATACTGGGCCACGAAGGCCGCGATGCAGCTTCCCAGCGATGCGACGAAGTATTCGGGAGGGGTAGGAGCCCGATCGGAGCCGCCCATGGCTGCGGGAACATCGATCGTCACTGTATGTCGACCGAGATGTGTCTCGAACAACATGCCGCCGAGGTAATTGGTTGAAATGGTGGCCATCGCCTTTTTCCTTCTTTCACTGCCATGATGCGCTATCACGAAGAGCCGCCGTGCTGGCTTTGATAACCAATATTGTGTGACAATAATCAGCTCTGGTTCCCGTATTTTGGTTGTTCCGGGGCTGCGTTGAAGCAGAGTGGGCGGGCCCCCCGATTGAGGGGACCCCAGGTGGATGGACGCGGCACCCCCACGGGGACCCCCTGTGAAGGCTATAATCCTCACGCGCACCCGGTCGCCCTTGTGAGTGGCTGGAGGCTGTAGGAGGCTCAGACGTGTCGGTGCGTGAACACATGCGGCGGTTGCTGGTCGCCTTGCTCAGGATCCCGTTGTTCTACAAGATCCTGCTGGCAAACTCATTGATTGTCGCGATCGGGGCGGTGGGCGGCACGGTGCTGACGGTCTGGCACGTGTTGACCTATCCCGATGACTTTCACTACGAGCTCATCGCGCTTTTCGCCGTCCTGGGGTTGGCGCTCAGCTTTGGCGTCAACTACGCCGTTTTGCGCCTGGCGCTGACGCCGTTGAGCCGCATGCAGGCCGTCGTGGACGGGGTTCGTCGCGGGAATCTGGCGGTGCGGGTGCCGATCGGGCGGTTGGACGACGAGCAATTCGTCAAGCTGATTGAGACCTTCAATCAGATGCTGGCGACGATGTCGGATAACACCCACGAATTGCGGCGTCTATCACAGCGCATCCTTGAGGCGCAAGAAGACGAGCGCCAGCGTGTCGCGCGGGAACTGCACGACCAGAGCGGTCAGTCGTTGACGACCATGCTGGTGCGATTGCGTTTACTGGAACGCTCGGAGGACGTTGCTCAGGCGCGGATGCATGTGCAGGAGCTCCGTAAACTCACGGCCCAGGCGCTCGACGAGATCCGGCGCATCGCGCTCGAGTTGCGCCCCAAGATCCTGGAGGATCTCGGGTTGTGCGAAGCTCTGGCCTGGCGGGCCGATGAACTCAACGCCGGCGGCGGAGTCAGGGCCACGCTGGAAACGTCCGGAATGGAGCATCGTCTGTCGCGCGATTTGGAGCTGGCGCTCTACCGGGTGGCACAGGAGGCCCTGACCAACGTCGCCCGGCATGCTCAGGCGCGGTCGGCCCAGGTGACTTTGCGGCAGGGCAACGGGCGTGTCACGCTGATCGTCGAGGACGACGGCGCCGGCTTCGATGCCGAGTCGAAGCTGGCCCATTCGAGCGGTCTCGGCCTGGCCGGGATGCGCGAGCGCCTCGCCCTGGTGGGCGGCACGTTGCAGGTACGCTCTTCGCCCGGATTGGGGACGCATGTGATCGCGTCGGTGCCTGCTGTCTTGTAAGGAGCCACATGGATCGTCCTATACGCGTCCTGCTTGTCGACGACCACCGGGTAGTGCGTCTCGGGCTGCGCACGTTGCTGGAGAGCGAGTTCGATATCGACGTGATCGGCGAGGCCGGCAACGGCGTCGAAGCCGTCGCGGCGGCGCAGGCGCTCCTGCCGACCGTGGTCGTCATGGATATCTCGATGCCGGAGATGGATGGCCTGGAAGCGACCCGGCGCATTCGCGCGACCTGTCCAGACACCCATATCCTCATCCTGACCGTGCACGCCCAGGAGCGCTACCTGTTTCCGGTGCTAAAGGCCGGCGGCTCCGGCTATGTGCTCAAGTCGACCGTCGACACCGAGTTGATCGAGGCCATCCGGGCGGTGGCGACCGGCGGCGCGTTTTTGTATCCGTCGGCACAGCGGATGGTCCTGGAAGATTATCTGGCGCGCACACGCTCGGGCGCCGAACAGGACGCGTATGAGCGGCTCAGCGAACGTGAGCGCGAGGTCCTCAAGCTGTTGGCGCTCGGGCACACGGCGGCCGAGATCGCCGAGCAGCTTTCGCTCAGCCCCAAGAGCGTCGAGACTTACCGGGCCCGCATCATGGAGAAGCTCGACCTGGACAGCCGCCCGGCCCTCGTCAAGTACGCGCTGGCCCGCGGTTTGCTGACCGACGGCCCGAATTAGCCTATCCTCGATCACCCAACCTCAGATCCAGCGACGCCGCCGAAAAAGCCACAGCATGACCCCGGCCGAGACCAGGCAGACCAGCCAGAAGACCGGGTAAGCCCAGACCTGGTCGAGCTCCGGAAAGTGGCGGAAGTTCATGCCGTAGACGCCTGCCAGGAAGGTCAGCGGAATGAAGATCGTGCCGATCAGCGTGAGCACCTTCATGATTTCGTTCATCCGGTTCGAAACCGTCGACATATAGGTCTCAGTCAGATCGCTGGAGATCTCCCGATACGTTTCGATCAACTCGATGATCTGGACGACGTGATCGTAGAGATCCCGCAGATACACGCGCGTGGTGTCGCTCACGCACTCATGGATTTCGCGTTGCAGGTAGGCGATCACCTCGCGCATGGGCCAAATGACCCAGCGCAGCCGCAGCAGATCGCGCTTGAGCCGGTGAATCTCGTGCAGCAGATTGGGGTTCGCACGGTCGAGGATCTGGTCCTCAAGCTCGGCCGCGCGATCCCCGAAAGCTTCCAGGATCGGAAAACAACTGTCCACAATGGCGTCCAGCAGCGAGTACGCCAGAAAGCTGGCGTCGCTGTTGCGCAACCGCGAGCCGCGGGTCTTGATCCGCTGGCGGATCGGTTCCCATTCCGTGCTGCGGCCGGCCTGAAACGTCAGAACCGTCTTGTGACCCAGGAAGATCGAAACCTGTTCGTGCTCGAGACCGTTGTTGACCAACGCGACGGCGTGGGTCACGACGAATAGGCGGGCCAGCATCCCGCTTTCGTCGCCGCCATACGACTCGACCTTGGTCCGTTGCGTCCGTTGGAGCATGTCCTCCACGGCCAGTGGATGCAGATCGTACTTTGTCGCCAGCGCCTGGATCGCGCGCATGTCGGTCAGGCCATCGACACAGATCCAGCGCACGGCCGCCCACGGCGGGCGATGCTGGTCGACGAACTGCGACAGGTCGGCGATCTCGTGGACGACCACCTGCTCCGGGCCGTAGTCGGTGCAGATGAGGGTGGCCTGCCCGGGGCCGCCGGGCAGGTCGGCGATTTCGTCATGCTCGATCCCGGGCGCAGCGCCCGGGACGCTCAGGGGGGGCTTCAGGTGATCCTGCATGAGGGGGGATCCTCCCTTTCGGGCCGATCTTGTGCACATTGTCGGATGGGCGAGTTTGGGCTCGCACCGAGTATACGCCCGCGCCGGGAAGGTCTGTCAGGAAAACTCCTCCCGTTTTGTCGCACTTCCCCCGATAGCGAGCAGCGTGCGGGCGTGGTGAAATCCAGGCGATGCAAACACGCCTGTTGGTCGCCGCGCCGGATGTTGAATCGCTCAACCTCTACCGCGAATTGATCGCCTCGGCCGAGGCCCTGTTGCCCCTGGGTATTGCGACCGAGTTTGTGAACGGCCGCGATGTGCTCACGCAGCGCATCGGCGCGCGCGCGGCCGACGTCCTGCTGTACGACTGGGAGCTGACCGGCGCCGAGACCCCGGATTACATGCGCGAGTTGATCGCGCTTGACCCCAAGTTGCGCACCATCATCATCATGCCGCTGGCGCTACGCCAGTACCGCCTGTGCTTGTGGCAGGCCGGCGTGTGCGTGGGCCTGCCGAAAGAGCACCTCGACCAGGAGTGGTTGCTGAGCATGCTCTGTCTGGTCACTCGCGCCATGCAGCGCGAGGAACGCCTGCTCAAGGAAATGGAGAAGTAAGCGATGCCGCGTCCGTCCGTCACGCGCCGAAACTTTCTGAAAGGGACCTTGACGTCGCTGGGTGCTTTGGCGTCGCCGGCGATGAGCGGTCTGAACGCCGCAGCCCGCCGCCTGACGCGGCACCTGCCCTGGTACAAGCAGCCGGCGACGATCACTTACAACTATTGCGACATCTGCCCCTGGCGCTGCGGCATTATCGTGTCGTCGGTCGAGGGTCGGGTGGTCAAGATCGACGGCAACCCGAACGACCCGAAGAGCCGCGGCCGGCTGTGCGCGCGCGGTCAGGCGGGCGTTTCGTACATGTACGACCCGGATCGGCTCAAGCAGCCGCTGATCCGCACCGGCGAGCGCGGCGAGGGCAAGTTCCGCACGGCGACCTGGGAAGAGGCGCTCGATTACACGGCCGAGAAGCTGCTGGCGATCAAGGACAAGTACGGCCCCGAGTCGGTCGCCTTTCTCGGGCACACCTCCGGCGATTTCTGGTTCACCGACTACTTCGCCCAGGCCTGGGGCTCGCCCAACGCCAGCAAGCCGTCGATGTCGCTGTGCACCAGCCCGCGCGAAGAGGCGGCGACGTTGACCATCGGGCGCGCGATCGGCAATCATGAGCCCGTCGACTGGGATCAGGCCCGCTGCGTCGTGCTGCTCGGCACCCACATCGGCGAAGACGCGCGCAACACCATGATGCAGGACCTGGCCAACGCGCGCGAGAACGGCGCGAAGCTGATCGTGATCGACCCGCGTTACTCCTCGGTCGCGATGAAGGCCGATGTCTGGCTGCAGATCAAGCCCGGCACCGACACCGCGCTGCTCCTGGCGTGGATGAACGTCCTGATCACCGAGAACCTGATCGATAGCGACTTCATCGCCAGGTGGACGGTCGGCTTCGACGAGCTCGCGGCGCACGTTGCCGACAAGACGCCCGAATGGGCCGCTGCGATCACCGAGATCCCGGCCGATCAGATCCGGGCCACGGCCCGAATGTTTGGCGAGGCGCGCCCGGCGTCCGTGATCGTGCCCGGGCGGCACGTCGTCTGGTACGGCAACGACACGCAGCGGATGCGCGCGGTGTACATGGTCACGGCGCTGGTCGGCGGGCATGGGCGCCCGGGCGGCCAGTTCTTCAACAAGACGCCGTTCCTCGAGGCCTATCCGCACCCGCCGTTCCAGGTCGCCGGCAGTTCGGGCGGCTGCGGCGCGGCGCCGGGTGAGGAAAGCGACACATTGTCGCCCGGTCCGACCGGCAAGGTGCGGGCCGACGGCGTGCGCGAGCGATTCCTGCGCGGCGCGACTGCGATGCAGGAACTGATCGAGCCCATGATCACGGGCGTGCCTTACCCGATCAAAGGCCTTGTGACGTACGGCAGCAACCTGCTGCACACCATCCCGAACGTGCCGCGCACGATCGAGGCGCTCAAAGCGCTCGACTTCGTGCTGACGATCGACATCCTGCCGCAGGATCACGTGGCCTGGTCGGACGTGGTCTTCCCGGAGGCCACCTACCTCGAGCGCCACGATGAGCTGTGGGGGTGCGGGCACAAGACCCCCTACGTGACGATGCGCGAGCCGGCAGTGCCGCCGTTGTACGACACCAAGCCTGGATGGTGGATGGCGCGCGAGTTGGGCCTGCGGGTCGGGCTGGATAGCTATTTTGCCTGGCAGACCGCGGAAGAGTACATCGATCGCCGACTGAGTTCGCTGGGCCTGAACCTGACCAAGCTGCATGAGCAGGGCGGGGTGATGGTGCAGAAGGGCAAGCCCTACCTCACCGACTTCGAGGCCGACGGCACGTCGCCGTTCGGGACCGCCAGTGGCAAGGTCGAGTTGTACTCGGAGGCACTGGCCGCGGCTGGCCATGCGCCGCTGCCCGACTACGAACCGACACCGGATGGTCCTGCAGGCTTCTTCCGGCTGCTGTACGGCCGCAGCCCCGTGCATACGTTCTCGCGCACCCAAAACACGCCGGCGCTCAACCAACTCATGGCCGAGAACGCGGTGTGGGTCAACGATGCGACGGCCGCTGAATTGGGCTTCGCCGACGGTGAGCGCGTGTGGCTCGAGAACCAGGACGGCGTCCGCAGCGGCCCGGTGCCCGTCAAGGCGACGCCCCGCATCCGCAAGGACTGCGTCTACATGGTGCACGGCTTCGGGCACAACACGCCCGACATGAAGCTTGCCCATGGCAAGGGCGCCAGCGACGCCATGCTGCAGACTCGGTACGCGCTCGATCCGATCAGCGGCGGCGCCGGGATGCGGGTCAACTTCGTGAAACTGGTCAAGGGGTCCTGACATGGCGTCGCGTTACGCATTCTCTATCGATCTGGATCGATGCATCGGCTGCCAGGCCTGTGTGGTGGCCTGCCGCACCGGCAATGAGGTGGCGAGCGGTGACGCCTACATCACTGTCTCCGAGGAGATCCGCCGGAAAGACAACGGCTTCTGGGGCTCGTTTGCGCACAAACGCTGCTTCCACTGCACCGAGGCGCCGTGCGTCGAGGTCTGCCCGACCGGCACCCTGACCAAGGTGAATGGGCTGACGGCGGTGGATATGGCTAAGTGCAGCGCCTGTGGCTATTGCACCCAGGCCTGCCCGTTCCACATCCCGCATGTCGTCGACAACCATGTCTCCAAGTGCGTGGGTTGTCTGGATCAGGTGCAGGCGGGTGAAGAGCCCTGGTGCGCGCGCACCTGCCCGAGCAATGCGATCCGCTTCGGCGAGCGCGAGGTCATCCTCGCCGAGGCCAAGGCCAAGGTCGCGAAGCTGCGCGAGCGCTATCCCAACGCTCAGGTATACGGCGAGACCCAACTCGGCGGGCTGGGGTTGTTGATGGTGCTGCTGGAGGCGCCCGGCGTGTACGGTCTGCCCGAGGCGCCCCAATCATCGGCGACGATCCAGACCTGGAAGACCCTGGTCAAGCCGGCGTCGGCCGGGCTGACTGCCCTGGCCGCGGGCGTGATGGGGTTGGCGTTCGTGTTCGCGCGGCGCCAGCACGCGAAGGAACATGCTGAAGTACACACGGCCGCACCCGTCGAAGCTGCGGTGGTCGAAACGCCGGCGCAAACGGAGGAGAACCATGACTGACGTAAAGCCCGGTATGGTCCAGCGCTACAAACTGGCGCAGCGCGTCGTGCACTGGCTCGGGGTAGGGTCGTTTCTGATCTTGCTGTTGAGCGGTTTGGCACTCCTGGTACCGCAACTGGCGTTTCTTGCGGCCGGCGGTCTCTCGCGGGTCTTCCACCGCATCGCGGCCTTCGGCTTCATGCTCATGCCGATCGTGTACGTGGCGATCGTGCCACACGATGCGCTCGAGCTGCTGAAGGAGTCGTTCACGTACACGCTCAAGGATCTGAAGTGGTTCAAGCATATGCCGGCCTATGTGCTCGGCAGCACCAAGGGATTGCCGCCGGCGGGGCGAATCAATCCGGGTCAGAAGATCCACCATGCCATGACTTTCGTCATGTTCGTCACTGTGGCGGGGTCGGGCCTGGCGTTGTGGTTTGGCCAGTCGGCGCTTGGGCCGGAGGGCCTGGCGATCGTCCTCAGCGTGCACGACCTATCGATGCTGGGCCTGACGGTGCTGATGATCGGCCACATGTACTTCACATTCCTGTACGGTGCCCTGCCCGCGATGACCACGGGGTTTGTGACCGAGGACTACGCCCGGATGGAGCATGCTGAATGGTATGAGTCGTTGTCGCCCCAAACCGTGGCGATGACGGAAAGTGATGACCAGACGGCAGCCTGATCCGTCCCCGACGGGCAGCCTCTGGCAATCCGACAAGTTGGCCACATCGCTGTGGCCGTATTGAGGAGAGAAAAAGAGATGTTTACCCGCAAGTACACACAGTTCGCCGCGACGGGCCTGCTGGTCCTCGCGCTCGTCGGCTGCGCGCCGGCGGCCACGCCCACTGTGGCGCCAACCGCCATGCCCGAGCCCACCGCGATCCCGGCGACCCCGGTGCCCGCGTTCGATGTCGAGGCCGCGGTGGCCGCTCAGCTGGCCGGCCTGCCCGACGGCTTCAACGGCATCAAGGGCGATGCGCTCAAGGAGCAAATCGCGGCTGCTGCGCCGTTCATGATCGACCTGCGCGAACCCAAAGAAATCGCCGAGGTTGGTTACATCGAAGGCGCTGTGAATATCCCGATCCGGACCCTGGCCCAGAACCTCGACAAGCTGCCCGGTCTGGATCAGCCGATCGTGGTGATCTGCGCCAGCGGCCATCGCGGCACCATCGCCATCGCGACGCTGAACATGTTGGGCTACACCAACGTCAAGAGCCTGAGCGGCGGCATGAACGCGTGGGTCAAGGCCGAGTTCCCGGTGGTGAAGGGCGAGATGCCCGCGCCGGTTGCCGGCACCGCTGCGGCGGTTGATGCCGAGGCGCTCGCGGCCGTGGATGCCTACCTGTCGGCGCTGCCCGACGGCTTTGGCACCATCAAACCGGACGCGCTGAATGAGCAGATCGCGGCCGCGGCGCCCTTCATCCTCGACGTGCGCGAGATGAAGGAAGTGACCGAGGGCGGCATGATCGAAGGCGCGATCAACATCCCGATCCGCGAAGTCGGCGCCCGCCTGGCCGAGCTGCCGGCGATGGATGCCCCGATCGTCGTGGTCTGCGGTAGCGGCCATCGCTCCGGCATGGTCATGACCGGCCTGCAGATGCTGGGCTACACCAACGTCAAGAGCATGAGCGGCGGCATGGGCGCCTGGGTGGCGGCCGAGCTGCCCGTCGTCAAGTAAGCGTCGATCCTGCCTTAATCACGAATGCCCGGGCCTTGGCCCGGGCATTCGTGATTAAGGCAGGATCGAATCAGGTGAGCATGCCCTCATCGTTGATCTCGGAGATCATCAGCGCCCAGGCGCGGCGCGCCTCCTCCACCGACACTTCGTCTTCGATGGTGCTGATGTCGCCGGGGTCGCGGCCGAGGATCACGGCCTTGAACACGCGCCGCATGATCTTGCCCGAGCGGGTCTTGGGCAGCATGTGCACGAAGTGGATTTCGCCCACGACCGCCACCGGGCCGAGCTCGTTGCGCACGGTGTCGATCAATTCGTGGCGGACCTGATCCGTCGGCTCATAACCGCTCTTGAGCACGACAAAGGCCGAGATGACCTCGCCGCGCAGCTCGTCGGGCCGACCGGTGACGCCGGCCTCGGCCACCCCAGGGTGGCGCAGCAGCGCTGTTTCGACCTCGATCGTGCCGAGGCGGTGGGCCGCGATCTTGATCACCTCATCGGCGCGGCCCGCGAACCAGACGTAGCCGTCGGCGTCGATCATGGCTGAGTCGCCGGTGTAGTAGGCGTTCATCCCCGGGATCCGGGCCCAGTAATCGGCCACATAGCGCTCGGGTTCGCCCCACAGGCTCTGGATCAGCCCTGGGAACGGGCGCTTGATGGCCATGATGCCCTTGGCCCCGGGCGGGCAGGGGTGGCCGTCGGCCGTCACGATCTCACAGTCGATGCCCGCCATTGGGATCCCGGCCGAGCCGGGCTTGGTCGGGAGCATGCCCAGGCCGTACGGGTTGCCGAAGACGGGGCCGCCGGTCTCGGTCTGCCACATGTGGTCGATCACGGGCACCCGATCCTTAAAGACCTTGTGCTGTAGCCACTCCCAGGCCGGAGCGTTGAGCACCTCTCCGGCACAGAACACGCGCGTCAGCGACTTGTGGTCGTACTGGGCCGGGAAGCTCTCGCCGTAGCGCATCAGCAGGCGCACGGCGGTCGGCGAGGTGAAGATGCCGGTCACCTGGAAGTCCTCGACCAGGCGCCAGAGCGTGCCGGGGTCGGGATGATCGATCGCGCCCTCATACACCAGGGTGGTGCAGCCGATCAGCAACGGCGCGTAGACGATGTAACTGTGACCGACGATCCAGCCGATGTCCGAGGTCGACCACCACACGTCCTGCGGGGTCAGGCCGAAGACCCAGCGCGCCATGCTGTGGATCCAGACCTGATAGGCGCCGTGGGTGTGCACGGCCAGCTTGGGCTTGGCCGTGGTGCCGGAGGTGGCGAGGATGAACGCCGGGTCG
>JAEURK010000286.1 GCA_016789175.1 Anaerolineales bacterium | reverse complement strand
GCGTAACCCAGGCGTACAGGGAAGCGCTATTGATCGAGGCCAGGATAGGGATCAGTCAGAAACTCGCGCTCAGTGTTGTACCAGACCAGGACCCAGCAGGTTGTCCAGCCCTTGAGTTCGAAGGCGCGCAGGCGGTGATTGCCGTCGCGCAGGCTCAGACGCCCGAATCGATACTCCGTGATCAGCGGCGGCACCGATTCGAGATCCGTGAAGCCATCGGCCAACTCCCGGGTGGTGGCATCCCACTGGGCGAGGGGCACCGGATACTCGAGACCCGGTTCGGGTCCGCACACACGCACGGGTTCCCAGATCGGCACCTGGATCGGCCCCACCCACCAGCGCCGTTGCCCGAGCAATCCGTCAGCCAAGGCAAGGTTCGCACGCGGCCCCTGCCGCAAATAAGACTGGACCCAATCGTCAATCTTGCCGTCGTGCGCCTGCGCCAGAGCAGCCTGAACACTATATTCCATCGATACCGTCCTGAAGGAGTAAATATATCGGCGCGTCAGGAGACACCAGCGGTGATTTTAACCGGAAGTCCCCGAAAGCGCACCTGGGGCGACCGCACTCAATGTGTAGCTATGAGTGTTCTCCACGGTCTTCGCGAAGTCAGGTGACTGTTCAGCCCGGTCGGGAAGAGAAAGGCCAGGCGGCTACGGTTCGAATCGAATGGTCCCGAATCGATGCCGGCCCGGTGAGGGCCGGGCCGGCATCTGGATGGGGAACAAACCGGCGGTTACTGCGAGGAGCGCGTGCGCGGGTTGAAGCTCTGCACGTTGATGACGGAGTTGGATTGGATCGTGCTGTCGCTCGTCATCGCGTTGACCGATGCGGTATCGGCGCTCGTCGCACCATCGCTCTGAAGAGCCGCCACGACCCACCCGCCGAACATGCCGGCCAGCCAGGCGAGCGAAGCCAGCGTCAGGGTCCACCCGGCCAGACCGCTGCCCTTGCGAGGCGTCGCGCCCTGCGCTGCGACCTGGGCCGCGACCGGCGCGGGCTGGGGCTGTGCAGCCGGCGAACCGAAAAGGTTCACGACCGGCTTGAGTACGGTGCGGCTGATCGCATTGAGGATCCACTTCGCATGCACGACGACGTGCAGGATGCTCAGCGCCACGATCGCGTTGGCCGAGAGCGCATGGATGGCGTGCCAGGCATGGCCGGCGGCCAATGCCAGCCCGAGCGCAGGCAACGCGATCTCGGACATCAGCACACCGCTGACCATGACACCGGCGAACGCTGCCAGCAACGCCAGGTTAAGCACGGCGTACAATCGGGTCTGCAGCGGCAGCTTCTGGAAGAAGCGCCTGACGACGTTTACGATCCAACGCCAATGCAGAATGAGGTGGGCCAGGATGCCGCCACCGAAAGCCAGACTGAGCCACTCATGGATCGCCAGGCCGGTCAGGTGCGGTTGGAAGGCCACCAGGACTGCCACAAAGACCGCCAGGTCCAGCCAAAGATTGATTCGGGTGTTGCCACTTGTTTTTGAGTTCATGTTGTCCTCCTCAACGAGTTGAATGAGTGCGATGTCGAGCAGGATAGGTGGCGCTGTTTCAGGCGGGGTTCACAGGGTGTTCAGATCCGGAGTAGTTTGGTTCCTTTGGCTGCTCCAATGGGTGTACGATGGCGGGGTCGCAGCCATAACGACATCGTTCGTCCGGGCCGGCCCACGGTGGCCCGGTCCCTGGAGGTGGGCCCATGGATCAGTCCCGAATTCGGCAGGCACTTGCGGAGGCCAGCGATACCCGCCTGGTCTTGATCGCGGCCGGCGCCCTGGCGTCTGTGCCATCGGCATTCGCCGAGTGTTTTGGAGCGGCCACGGCCGTGCTCGTCGCGGACGAGACCACCTTTGACCTGGCCGGCCGGGACTTGCAGGCCCGGCTTGCAGCAGCCGGGATCCGGACCGAGACACCGGTCGTATTCCCCTCTCGACCGCAGCTGTACGCCGAAGAGGCCAACGTGCTGGTCCTGCAGACGGCGTTGGAGGGCCGGGCTGCGATCCCGATTGCGGTCGGCTCGGGCACGCTGAACGACCTGACCAAACTGGCCGCGCATCGCTGTGGTCGTCCTTACATGGTCGTAGCGACAGCGGCATCCATGGACGGCTATACGGCCTTCGGCGCCGCCATCACCCGGGACGGCTTCAAGCAGACCATGGCCTGTCCGGCTCCGCGAGCCCTCGTCGGCGATCTCGACCTGCTGGCTACAGCCCCGCCCGCCATGACGGCGGCCGGGTATGCCGACCTGCTTGGCAAGGTGACGGCCGGCGCCGACTGGATCATCGCGGATGCGTTGGCGGTCGAACCGATCGATCGAAGAGCCTGGTCACTCGTACAGGACTCGCTGCGGGCGTGGACGGGGGACCCGGAGGCGCTGCGGCGCGGGGATCGGGATGCGCTCGGGCAACTGTTAGAGGGCCTGATCCTGACCGGTCTGGCGATGCAGGCCCATCAAACATCCCGCCCGGCCTCGGGCAGCGAACACCAATTCAGCCACTACTGGGAAATGCAGGAGACGGCTCACGGCGCGGTCTCGCACGGATTCAAAGTCGGCGTCGGTTCGCTGGCCTCGGCCGCGATGTACGAGCGCGTGCTCGCCCGTGATTTAAGCCGGATCGACCCCGACACGATCTGTGCCGGCTGGCCGACCTGGGCCGAACTGGAAGCCAGGATCGCACAGTCCCATCACACGCCGGCGTTGATCGCCAAGGCCCGCGAACAAAGCCTCGCCAAGCACCTCGACGCCGGAGCACTGCGCCAGCGCCTGGTGCGTGTGCAGCAGTGTTGGCCCGAGTTGCGCGTCGAGCTTCAGCGCCAGTTGTTGCCGGCTGAGGCATTGCAATCGCTATTGAGCGCCGTCGCCTGCCCGACCACGCCCGAGGCCATCGGCCACACGCGCGCCGAGCTCCGGCACACCTACACCGCTGCCCGTCAGGTTCGGAGCCGCTATACCGTGCTCGACCTGGCGGCCGAGACGGGTTGCTTTGACGCCGTCGTAGACGAGCTCTTCGCGCCGGGCGGATATTGGGGTTCACGGACTTGAGCTACGGCCCAGATCAATCGCCGCGAAGTGATCCTGCGCCAGCGCAACGGCACCCCAGAGCGGCGCCTCGTCGCCCAGCGCCGCCGGCATGATCTCGCAACGCCCCCCCGCCATCGCCCGTGCCTGCGCGGCGGCTCGGAGCGCGGCCCAGTAACGGCCGCCGGCCTTCGACACGCCGCCGCCGACCACGACGCGCTCCGGGTCCATCAGGTTTTGCGCGTTGCCGATGGCGATCCCGAGCGCCTCGGCCGCGGCCCGCAGAACCTCCCAGGCCAGTTCATCCCCCTCTTCGGCAGCTGCCGCGACGGCTCGGGCATCGACCGCGTCGAGCACGCCCCCCACCCGGGCACGCAGTCGCACGCCCTGATCGGGTCGGGCCTCCAGGAGTTCGCGCGCGCGCCGGGCCAGCCACGGCCCGGAGGCGAGGCGTTCGACGCACCCGCGTCGGCCGCAATCGCAGATCGGCCCGTCCGGTTCGATCGTCATGTGCCCGATCTCACCGGCCAGGCCGTGGTGGCCGCGCCAGATGCGACGGCCCAAGACCCAGCCCCCGCCGACGCCAGTGCTCACCGTGAGGTACAGCAGACTGGCGCAGCCCTGACCGGCGCCAAAGCGCTGCTCGCCGAGGGCCGCCACGTTTCCGTCGTTGTCGATGATCGCGGGCGCACGCAGAGCTGATTGCAGACGATCAGTCAGAGGGAAACCCTCCCAGCCCGGGATGTGATACGACAGCCGCACCATCTGGGCGTCGAAATCGACCGGCCCGCCGAAGCTGACGCCGATGGCGGTCGGGCGATCGCCGGCCAGGACCGATTGGGCCAGCGCGAGCATGTGCGCGAGGTCGGTCGCTGCATTCGCACCCGAGGGCACCGCCGCCACCTGACGGGCGCGCCAGACGCGCCGGCCGGGCTCAACGACACCGGCAGAGGCCTTTGTGCCCCCAAAATCCAGGGCCAGGACTAAATCGGTCATCGCGTTATCCGCGCCGCGCTCACGCCAGCAATCTCTGGCAGAGGCGGCGGCTGTTCTCAACGTGAAGGCGCAGCGCCGGCGCCAGGTCGGCCGCCGCCGTTAACTCGGTGTAGGTCTCGAGCGACAGGGCGAACAGCCGCCGGCTCTCCTGGATGGCCTGCAGCGCTCGCCCGTAGGCTTCGGCCGGCAACCCGGGTTGCAAGGCCTGCGAGGCCCGCTCGGCCGCGGCCTGCCCGAGCAGCAACAAGGCCTGGGCACGATTGAGACGGGCCTGGGTCGGTGAGGAAGACGTCGACGCCTGAAGACTGGCGTCGGCGGCGAGAAGCGCCGCGTCCGGGTCGCCCCGTTGCAGCGCCAGCGTCGACAAAAACAAGAACGTCAGAGCCCGTTCGACCGGGCCGAGTTGCTCGGCCGAATCGGCAGCTCGACGCAGAAGCGTCTCCGACTCGCTCGCGCGACCTTCGCGCAGCGCCAGCGCCCCGAGCTGGAATGTCAGATCCAGGTTTTCCGGCTGGGCCGCGAGCGCAGCCTCGAGGATCTGACGGTCTCGCTGATTGCGCGAGACGCCGCCCTGCGCTTCGGCGCGCGCGTAGCCGTAGTGATTAATCCGGGCCTCAACACGTTGCACGCGCCCGCCGCTGTCGTAGATGGCCGGCAGGATCTGTTCGTGAATAGCCTGGCGAAAGCGATAGATCGGCCGATTGCGAAACAGCCGCAGCGTGGGATGGTCGGTGAAGGCCAACGGCTCGCCCGGTGGCAGGAAGCTATGGCACACGACAACATACGCGTCGATCGGGGGTTGAGCACGATCCGCGGCGTCAAGCAAGTCGCGGAATTGCGCGTGCGCGTCAACTGGAACTTCCTCATCGGCATCGATGATCAGGATCCAATCGCCGGTGGCTGCCTCGAGCCCGGCATTGCGGGCCGCCGAGAAGTCGCCGGTCCAGGGCACGTCGATCACGCGCGCCCCCAGGCCGCGGGCGATTTCGACAGTCCGATCGGTGGATCCGGTGTCGGCCACCACGATCTCGCTGGCCAGCGCGCGCACGCTGGTGAGACAACGCGGCAGGTCGCTTTCCTCGTTTTTGACGATCAGGCAAACCGTGAGCGTCGGCACGACTCCTCCCCACGCGCAGAGGCCCTGACTAAGCCTCCTGGCAAAGCATCTCCCGCAGCGGGTCGCTCAGCTCCAGCGCCAGCCAGGCTGGTCGGAATCGGCGGGCCGGGCCCCCAGTCTCAGGCCGTCCAGCGGGCATCCGGCCAGTATAGCGCGAGACGAATCGGATGATTGACTTCTTGGCGCGTTTGGGTTAATATGTCGCCTAACGACATATCGCCGCACGTCATATCGGAGACTTCTGGGATGCCCGCCCTGGCGGAAAACGAACTCCCGCTGACCGAAGCCACGTACTTCATCCTGCTCAGCCTGGCTGACGAACCGCGCCATGGCTATGCCATTTTAAAGGACGTGGAAGCGCTCAGCCAGGCACGAATCGTTTTCAGCACCGGGACGCTGTACGGCGCGCTCAAGCGACTGCTGGACACGGGCTGGATCGAGCGCCTGGACGATACGGCTTTGCCCGGCTCCGAACCCGGCCCCGGACGGCCGCGCAAAGCGTACGCCCTCACGCAACTTGGGCGTCGCGTGTTGGCCGCCGAGGTCGCGCGCCTGCGTACCCTGGTGAAGGCCGCGCGCCGTCGGCTAATTCAGGAGGCGACATGAAAGCGCGGACCCGTCTGGTGCTGGCTGCATTCGGCGCATTGCTGCGGCTCTATCCTCCGGCTTTTCGTGAAACCTTCGCAGACGAGATGGGCCAGGTCCTGAGCCGAGTGCTCAGCGACGCCGAATCGTCCGGTCATTGGTGGCGGACCGGGGCTCGCGAGTTGGGTGGCGCAGCCGGTTGCCTCGTTGTCGAACACCTGCATCTTTGTCGAAAGGAGATCCTCATGAACACGTCCTCATCTACTTGGTGGGGAGCGGTCGGGCTGGGCCTGGCCGTCGTCATTTCCCGGCTGCCGGTGGATGCGCGTTGGCAGTCCAGCCTCGCTCTTTACCTGCTGGCTGGCGCCTTCGCCGGCTGGTCGCTCAGCCAGATCAACCCGCGCGGCGCGCACCGCCTTATCCGCGTCATGGCCGGCGTCGCTGCGTTCATGGCAGGCTACCTGGTTCACGCACTCCGCGACCTGAGTCTGGCATCCAGTGTAGAGGTCACCCCCATTCTGACTTTGGCGCTCCTCCTGGGCGAGCCACTCACCATCGCGATCACGGCTGCCGCCTTGATCGGCCTGCTCGACCGTGATGGCGCCCAGATCGGGCGGCTCGTGCTGAACGGCGCGGTCGGAGCCGTCGGAGGGTCCCTGATTGGCCTGCTGGTGGCCTTCGCCGCCTGGGGTGGGATTCAAGCCGTGGATTCGTATCGACCCGGCTTCGACGGCGCCCTGAGCTCGTGGGTGCAGGTCGGCGGCCACGTGTTGATCGGCATCATCTTCCCAGGGGTGGCCGGTCTGATGGCCGGCGCCCGCCTGGGTCGGACCGAAGGCCGTTGGCGCCAGATGCACGCAGCGTGAGGCAGGCCGCGCCGCGCTATCCGCTCAGCCACCAAACGGCCGTCGAACGACGAGCAAGCCTTGTGCTCGCCGTTCGACTCAGTCCCGCGCCTGACGCAACAACTCGCCGTACAACGCGTTCAACTGTCCCGTGCGGGCGCGATCCGGCGCCAACGGGGTAGCCTGGTTGAACATCTGGCCGACCTCGCTCATGAAATCCACGCAGAACACGGCGGTATAGAAGTCGAGGGCACCCCGCTGCTCGCGGGTCAGGTCCAGCAACGTGCACCAGTGCTCGACATAGTCGACAGCCTGTCGCCCACTCAGGAGCGCCATGCGGGTCAGCGCGATCGTCCAGAGCGGGTCGCCGTAACAGACCACATCGACATCGACGATGCCGCTCAACCGGCCGGCATCGATGATGACGTTCTTGGTGGTCGTGTCGTCGAGAAACGCCACGGGCTGGATCATGGCACCGTAGCGCTCCCATTTCGGGAGCAGGTGTTCGAGCGGTGTCACCAGGGCCGGATCAAAGATCCCGGCGGCCGTGATCCGCGCCCGGCTGCGGCTGAGCGACGCGGCGATCACGTCGACCCACGCGCGGTGCGGGAACGGACCGGCTTCGGCGGCGACGTAGCCGTAACCACCTCCGAGCGGCAGCCGATGCACGCAGCGTTGCGCGGCGACGACGACGGCCGCGATCGCCTGCTTCTGCTCCACCGAAAGCGTGTCGATAACGTGGCCAAGGTCGGTGCCCGGCAGACGCGCCAACACGATCGCCGGGAACGGCGTGATCGTGGCCTCCAGATCCGCGAAGAGCAGGTCCGGCAACGGCACACCCAGCGGTCGCAGGCGTCGCGACCAGGCCACCGCGCCGTTGAGCCCGTCCGGGTCGGTCGACAGTCGCACCACGACCGGCACACCACCGGCCAGCGTCACCTCGAAGACAAAATGCGCGAGACCCGTAGCAAAGCGCGAGACGCTTTGAGCCCGCACACCCAAGGCGGCCTCCGCCACCGCCCGGGCCTGGGTCTCATTCGGCTGAGAGTGGTTCATGGTTCAGCCCCCTGCGCCGCGGGCGGCCCAGATCGTCAACCAGGGCGGGACGATCGCGGTGAAGTGCTCCCAACTGCCCGGCTCGGCCGAGTCGTTCGGGCTCACGTCAGCCAGGTCGTCCAGGTGTTCAAGCGCGAACCCTTCCGCCAAGAGCCCGTTGATCAGCCCGCTCAAAGTGTGCCGGTACTCGCGTGGCCAGGGGACGTTGTTGGCGGCGTGCACCCAGGGCTGGTCCGGGTATGTGATGACCGCGCCTGCGACGTACGGCAGGTGCAGGCGATAGCCGTGCCCATCCCAATCGCGTTCGGTCAATCCGGCTGCAAACGGGTTCGCGCAACTGAAGCGATATCGCCCACCCGGGCGAAGGCTGCGGGCGACCTCGCGAAACACGACGCGCGCATCCGGTACGAAGTTGAGCGAGTAGGGCTGCCAGACGAGGTCGAAGGCGTGGGGCTCCATTAGCGAGAGATTCCGCATATCGGCCTGGACGGTTTGGATGGTCACTCCGTATTGACGAGCGACCAGACGGTCGCGGTCGAGTTGCTCGGGCGAGAGGTCGATTACCGTGACGGCCGCACCAAGGAGCGCGAAGGCCGCCGACTGCTGGCCGCCGCCGCCCGCCAGACACAGCACCGAGCGGCCCGAGACATCGCCGAGTCGTCCGTCAGGATCCAGTCGGGCCCGCGCAGATTGAGCATCTAAATCGAGATAAGGCCGTGTGAAGAGCGCGTCTGCGGCCGTCAGTGCGCGCCAGCGTTGGAGGTTGTAGCGGGCGATGTCATCCATGGTGGTCTCGCCCCATCCGGTCGAGGTAGGTAAACACGGCCGCCCGGGCCTCTGAAGGATAGAGCCTGAGCGTGTCCAGGTCGGCGATCGGGATCCACACCGGCATGTGCCGATTCTCCGCGGATTGCCAAGCCAGCTCGGGGCCCTCCAGTCGCAGCTGACCTTCGGGCGCATCCGCAACAAAAACGTGGATCGGTCCGCGTGGACCCGTGACGACCACGATTTCCGCAAAATCCGACACGGTCAGACCGGTCTCTTCGCGCACTTCGCGCCGGCAGGCGTCGAGGGGCGCTTCGCCAAGCTCGATCCCACCGCCAGGCAAGACGAAGTAGGTCTCGCCGCCGCGGTCGCGCTGGATCAAGAGCGCGGCGCCGTCTCGCAAAAGCAAGGCGCGGGCAACCGGGCGCACCATCGTGAACCTACGGCAGGATCGCGAACACGCGCGCCGGGAAGCCTGAGCCACCGGCAGGCTTCGGAAAGGCGCACACGATCAAGGCGCCGTGCTCGGGAACGCGATCGAGGTTGGCGAGCAGTTCGATCTGATAGTGGTCCGTGCCCAGGACGTAGGCCTCCAGGGAGAAGTCGTTGCGGCTGCAGCTCAAGCCGGGATCGGTGTCGGTGGTTTCGTGTCCGCAGGCCGTGATCCCGCGTTCCTCAAAAAGAAAGGTCAAAACGGCGAGGCTCCAACCGGGATAGTGCTTAACACCGGCCTGATCCTGGTTCAGCATCGCGGCGCCGTCCGGCCAGCGCCTGGACCAATCCGTACGCAGGGCCACGAAGCACCCCGTGGGGATCCGGCCGTAGCGCGCCTCCCAATCGACCACGTCCGCCAATTGCACGACGTAATCCGGGTCGGCCGCAACCTGAATATGGATGTCAAGCACGACCAGCGGCAAGATCATCTCACGCACACCGATTTGATCGAGCGTGCGCAGGCCCTTGTGGAAATGCACGGGAGGATCGACGTGGGTGCCCCACTGGCCGACCAGGGAATAGGCGTGCACCAAGAAGCCGGAGCCGCGCGTCCCGACGCCTTCGTCGAAGTGATACAAGATCTCGCGGCGCTCGTCCGAAAAGCCCGGATAGTGCGGGATGCCCGGGGCGAAAGCGTGCGTCAGATCGACCCAGGTCCTCGAGGTCAACTGGGCGTAGAGATCAAGCAGGGACAGGGGTTTCTCGGTCACTCCGGCGTCTCCTTGTGGGGGCGATCGGTCGGGTCGCCGGCCCGCCGTGCACGTGTGTCGACGATCCGCTCGATCAGGGCGACGGCCGACGCGATCCCGTCCTCGGCCCGCAGCCGTTCGCCCAACGCGGCCGCCCTGCCCCGCAGCGCCTCGTCCGAAGTCCCACGCTGGATGGCATCCGCCAGGTTCCCGGCTGTCAGGGCCGTGTGTCGAATCGGCCGCGGGCCGACGCCGAGGGCGGCGATCCGTTCACCCCAATAGTGCTGATCAAAGACAAAGGACACAACCCCCGAGGGCACCCCTGCGTGCAAGCCCAGGGCCGTCGTACCCGAACCGCCGTGGTGGAGGGTCATGGCCATCCGAGGAAACAACCAGCGATAGGGCGCGAAGTCGATGCGCAGGACATGCTTAGGCAAGACGGCCTGCCCCAGCCCGCCCCAGCCGCTGTGCAATACGGCCCGCTGGCCGGATCGTTCCAGCGCCGCGAGCACGCTGGCCGTGACGCGCTCCGGCGATTTGATTGGCATGCTGCCAAAGCCGATGAACACCGGCGGGGTACCGGCTTCGATGAAGCGCAGCAACTCTTCCGGCGGTTGCCATCCGCGCGCCTCGGACAGCCAATAGCCCGTGAGATGGATGTGAGCGCCCCAATCCTTCGGGCGCGGCACCACCAGAGGGCTGAACCCGTTCACGATCGGATGGCGCGTTGTGCCGAAGCTTGAGAAGTGCCCGGTCAGCGGTGACGGCCGCAGGCCCAACCGCCGCCGCCAGCGATTGGTGACACCTCGAAACATCTGCCACACCAGCTGCTCGCCGAGGATATAGGTGGCCCGATGGTAGCCCGGCACCGGGATCCGCGGGAAGCCCATCAATGGAAACGCACTCGTCCGGGCCAGCGGGATCACCGAGGCAAGGACCATCGGCACCCCGTACTTCTCAGCCAGGTCATAGCCGTACAGGCCGCCCGGCAGCTGATTGACGATGACGTCGGTCTCGCCCAGGATCGGCGCCGAAAGGTCGCGGGCATAGCCTTCGGCGAGCGCGCCGAACGAGCGCACCAGGGCCAGCGTGTCGGCCCCGGCGCCGGCCACCAACGCCCGAGCATCGCCCCGGATAGCGTGCAGCGCCAGACCGTGTTCTGCGACCAGGTCCGCAAAGCTCTCGAACGTCACGAACCGCACCCGGTGCCCGGCTGCGAGAAGCCCGGCACCCAGGGCTGCGTACGGTTGAACGTCACCACGCGAACCCAACGCCAGAAGCGTGACATGCATGACGGGACCTCATCGACGCCAAAGTACCCGAGCCGCGAGCGCGTCAACACATCCGGCCCGATCGCGCGACAGGTTGCGGCCGACGGCCGATCGCCAGAGGTAACGCTTGACCCGCCCGTATTGATCGGCGCAAGCCGAACCGCAATGGCGCAGAGGATCTTCAGCAAGCACCATGGGCGCCGCGAGATCGCGTGGCCAGAATCGCCTCCCGTGGGCCGTTCCGCCTCAACCGGTGCCAGCGACGCGTCGGCTCATCAACAGATCGCGCTGTGGATCCGAGCCCAGTTGAAAGATCTGTTCCCCGACGACTTCGAAACCCCACCGGGCATAAAACGCGATCGCGCGCGGATTGCGTTCC
>JAEURK010000205.1 GCA_016789175.1 Anaerolineales bacterium | reverse complement strand
AGTTTGCGCATCATCTCGGCGTGGGCCTGCCGCAGGAAGTCGGCCGCCTCGACGGCCTGGCCGGCCGCGGCCAACGTCTGGCTGTGACGAAGCAGGATCTCCTCGCCCAGACACTCGATCACCTGCGTGAATCCGAACTCGCTATAGAACGCGAGCGCAGCGCTTGAGGACACCAGGGCCGATCGATAGTGGTCCCGACGATCACGCTCGACGCCTGTCAGTCGGCCCAGGGTCAGGTGCGCCATGGCCGATTGACAGGAGGCGGCCATGTGATACTGGCGCGAGACCAGGTTGTCGCTCACAAGCTGCTTGACCTGTTCGCAATGATCCAGCGCGCTTAGGAGCCGTTCCACGCCGCCGCGCGCGTTGTCGAGCATGGCGCTGACCAGGTGGTAGCCGGCACGCCCGAAATCCCGCGTGCCGCGCTCGCTCAGCGGCCAGGCCGACTCAAGCGCCTCAAGGGCTGCGTCAAAGCGCCCAAGGGCAGTTTGCATCTGGGCGATCCGCAGGAGCGGGAACAGCCGATTGGTGAGCTCGCCCCAGATCTGGGCGGCCTCATGTTCGAGCGCCAGGGCCGGCTCGATGTCGCCGAGGTAAAGGCCCTGGATCTGCCCACACATCATCAAGGCCTTGCCCTCCTCGAGCCGGTTTCCGATCTCGCGACACAGGGCAGCCCGCGGGCGCTCGAACTCCACCAGCTGGCGGTAATAGTCGCCACGCCGCTCGAACTGGGCGCCCAGAGCGCCGAGCAGGGCGACCTCCATCGCCTTGTCGTCCAGCGACTCCGATTTTGCCAGCGCCTCATGCAGAAAGGCCTCATGGCGCTGCAGGTCGTCGAGCCCGTACACATTCGCGATCGCCAGCAGCAACGCCACCTCGGCCCGCAGGTCGCCGAGCTCGCGCGACAGATCCAGGGCCCGCTCGGCGGCTTCGCGCGCCGTGGGATCGTGCAGGGTCACCCGGGCGCCCGCGACGGCCATCCAGGCCTCCATCTCACGCCGCCGATCGCCGATCTCGTGCGCCAGACCGAGCGCTTCATAGGCGTGCCGCAGACCGGCCTGCGCATCTTCGCGTCGCTCGCGTTCGAACAACTCGGGCTGGCTGAGCAGCGCGTCGATCCGCCAGGCGGGGTCGTCGGCCATCTGGTCCGAGAGCGCCAGCAGCGCGCGCGAATCCTCGGCTGCCGCCGAAAATAGACCAAGCTCGATCTGGACGGTGCGGCGCCCGCGCAGGATCTCAAACCGCTGCGAGAGCAAGGCTCGCTGGGGCGCGCCCAGCGCCGGGTCAGCCGCGATTTGATCGGCCAGGTCGACGGCACGGCTGTAGTGCTGAAGGGCCTCGGCGTTGGCGTACAGACGACGGGCCTGCTCGGCGGCCAACAATGCGTAGAACAGCTCTTTCCGGAGATCTCCGGCACCGCGGTAGTGATGCGCCAACAAGCTGTAGAAGCCGGGCAACGATTCGGCCTCACCCGAGGTCTCCAGGTAGGCCGCAGCCCGTCGGTGGAATTCGGCCCGCTGAGCGTGGATGAGACTCTCGTACGCGGCCTCGCGCACCTGCGCCGAGCGGAACGAGTACTGCATCCCCAACCCGGCCACGCGCCCGTCCTCCTGGATCAGCTGGGCGCGTTGCAGGGCGGCCAGTTGCACACGCAACGTTCCCGGCTCGGTGACCAGGGCCTCGAGCAGGTTGTACCAGAACACGGCCCCGATTACGGCCGCCACCTGCACCACGAAACGCTGCTCGAGCGAGAGGCGGTCGATGCGGGCCAGCAAAAGACGCTGCGAGCCGGTCGGCAGGTCGACCGGCAGCACCGGGCGCGTCAGGCGCCATTGTGAGTCGTCGGCGGCCCGCTGGAGCACGCCCCGCATCATCAAGCCATAGATCGACTCGATGATGAAGTAGGGATTGCCCTCGGAGAGCCGGATGATCAAATCCCGGGTCGAGGTCGGCAGCACTTCCGCGCCGACCAACCCTGCGATCAGATCGGCCGCCCGGGCCGCTTCCAACGGCAACAGGTCGACGCGGGTCAGGCGGTGCGGGTACTCGATCTCGACCTGCGGCGCGAGATCCCAAATCGGCGAGGCAACCTCCGGGGCATACACGACGAGCGCCAACACGGCCTCGGTTTCGCTGAGAGAGAGGCAATGCCGCAGCAACTGCACGGACGACTCGTCTGCCCATTGCATCTCGGCCAGCACCAGCACCAGCGGGCCGCGCCCAGCCAATGCCGAGACCCAGGCCTGCACGGCGTGGAACACCCGCTGGCGCAGGTGCTCGCCGCCCAGGTGTTTGATCTTCTCCTGGAAAACCGGCTCCAAGGGCAACGTCAACAAGCGCGCGAGGTAGGGGTAGTATTCGCCGTATTCGTCGCCCCAGAGCGTCAGGCTCTCGGCACGCAATCGGTCGAGCGTATCCTCCTGGGACGCTGCGCCGCGCGTCCCAAGCCAATCGTGGAGCAGTTCGACCCACACGGCAAACGGCCAGGTCTGGTGATACGAGCGACAACGCCCGACCAACCATGTGTTTCCGCCGCCAAGAGGAGCCTGGGTCGAGCTGGGCGACCGGCGCAGCGCGTCACAGTGGGCGAAGTAGCGGCGCAGTTCATTGACCAGAAACGATTTTCCCGAGCCCCGGTCGCCCGTGAGCAAGGCGATCCGGCCGCGCCCCGCAAAGACGGCGTCGACACACTCCTTGAGGGCGTGGAACTCTGCATCGCGGCCGATCAAAGACACCGTCAGTGGTAACGAATCCGCGCCACGGCGAGCGCCAACCTCGTCGCGATGTGCGAGGGGCCGGTAGATCCGGATCGGCTGAGCGACGCCCTTGACCTGCAGTTCGCCCAGCGCTTCCCAGTCGAAGCGCGTCTCCGTCAATCGGTGCGTGTTCTCGCTCACCAACACGGTGCCAGTCTCGGCTGCGGCCTCCATGCGGGCGGCGACGGTCACGGCCCGGCCCATCGCGGTCTCGTCGCCGCGCCCGCGACGATCGTGGACGCTGGCGACGACGACCTCGCCGGTGTCGATGCCGATGCGCATGTGCAGGGCGATGCCCTTGCGCCGCGCCAGATCCTCCGAGAAACGGGCCACGGCCTTTTGCATCGACAACGCGGTCAGGACGGCCCGCTCTGGATCATCTTCATGGGCGCTGGACGCGCCGAAGAACGCGATCAGACCGTCGCCGCGCAGTTGATCGACCTCGCCGCCGAAGCGATGGACCTCGCCTTCGAGGATGTGAAGCATCCGATTCATCAGATCCACCCAGGCTTCGGTGCCCAGCACTTCAAGCAGATCGGTGGAGCTGGTGACGTCTGTCATCACCACGGTGACCTCGCGCCGCTCGCCGGCCAGCGGGGGTGGAGCAGGAGGGCGGTACGAAAGCGCTTCGAGGTCAAAGGGCGGCAGTTCGGCGGCCGGCGCTGTCGCCGCCGGGAGGCGAGCGCCACACGTCCCGCAGAACCGGAAATTGAGGGGATTAAGTGCTTCGCACTGCGGACATCCGACGGTGATGCGCGTGCCGCACATCCCGCAGAAGCGCATCCCGGCCGGGGCCGCGAAACCGCAGTTGGGACAGATCAGGCTGTCCATACAGAGGAAGGGCGCACCTGAACCCGCCGGTGCGCCCTCTCACATCGTCCTGACTGCCGCTGCTTATAGCGCATCGAGGGCGCGGCGGAAGCGGCGCGCGAGCTCCTGGAGGATGACGATCGTCATCTCCACGTCCTCACGCAACGCCGCCTGGAAGTCCCACCGCGTCAGCGCGAGGCAGGTTGTCGGCTCTTGAGCGATCACCGAGGCCGTTCGGAGCCCCTCATCGAGCAAGGCCAGTTCGCCGAAAAAGTCAAAGGGGCCGAAGGTGTTCACCACAGCCCGCGTGCCATCGCTGCGCTCGCGAACGGCCTCGGCCTTGCCGCTGACGATCACGAAAAAGCCCTCGCCACCCGCACCCTGGGCCACGATCGTGGCACCAGCCGGGAACTGGCGCTCGATCAATCGGCGCGCGATCGGTTCGAGCTGGCGCGCGCTCAACCCTTGAAACAAGGGCACCCGCTCCAGGAAGCCTACGGTTTGCTTGATGTCGCTCATGGCTCTGCCCTTTCTGTTTGCGAACCGGTCGCCGGCGTCTGCACCGGACCGACCACGTAAGGCGATCGAGGCCACGGCTCCGCTCACGCGGGAACCGAGCCGACATACACTTCAAACGGCGCGAGCGCCAGGTCGGCGAGCGTATCCACGGCGCCCTCGACATGCCCGGTCGAAAACAGGCAGGTCGCCGCTTCGGCCACGGCGCCCAGCGCCAGGGTCTGGGGCTTTTCGCTGATATTGAGCACCACCAGACAGGCCTGCGCATCGGCGGCACTGCGGCGCACAAACGCCAGCACGTCCGCATGGTCCGGCAGCATCGCCTCGTAATCCCCGGCGATCAGAGCCGGCGTCGACCGGCGGAAGCGCAGCATCCGCTTATAAAACGACAACAGGGAATGCCCGTCCGCCTGCTGAGTTGCGACATTGACGCCGTCCCCGGCATTCGGATTGACCGGCAACCAGGTGCGAACGCCTTCCGGGCTGAACCCGGCGTTCGGGCCGGCCGTCCACTGCATCGGGGTTCGGCAACGATCGCGCGAATTGGTCGCGGCCAGGTGCACAATCTCGGCCGGGCTGAGCGCGGTCTCAGCCGCTACCCGCCCCGCCAGCCAAACGCCGACGTTGTCGCGGAAATCGGCGAGGTCGGTGAGGAGCCAATCGGTCATGCCGATCTCCTCGCCGTTGTACAGGAAGGGTGTGCCCTTGAGCGTGAGCATCAGGGCCAACCAGACCCGCGCCAGTCCCGCGTCCTGGATCGGATCGTTGCGCCCGAACTGGGTGAGGAAGCGCGACCGGTCGTGATTACCGAGCGTGTTGCAGGGCCAGGCGCCGTCGGGCAGCAGGCCCAGACGCTCGGTCTGATTGTCCCGGATCCACGCCGGCGTCAGGTGATTGGTGTTGATCAGCGGGAAGTTGAAATTCAGGTGGAGCTCGTCGTCCCCGGTGCCGTAGAACGTGACGTCGTCGGTCTCGCCGATCAACACGCGATCGTTGTACTCGTCGATGACCCGGCGCAGTTCCTTCATCAAATCGTGAACTTCGGGGCGATCGTGTTGGTGCTCGAACAAATTCTCGTAGATCTGTCGGGCCGTGGCCCGATCGGCCTCAGAGGCGCCCGAGTATGGGCTCAGCGTCCGGCGCACGGCGGAGAGATCCTCCGTCACCGAATGGTTCGGCATCTCCGGCGCCTCGTAGATCGTACCGATGGCGTCCAGACGGTAGCCATCCACGCCCAGGTCGAGCCAGAAGCGTGTGGCGTCCCACAAGGCCTGTTTGACCTCGGGGTTGCGCCAGTTAAGATCCGGCTGCTCCTTGAAGAAGAAGTGGTAGTAATACTCGCCGGTCGTGGGATCGAGCTCCCAGGCCGAACCGCCGAAGGCCGATTGCCAGTTGTTTGGCGGGCCATCGGTGCCGGATGCTGCCGGACGCCAGACATACCAGTCGCGCTTCGGGTCGGTGCGGCTGCGGCGCGATTCCTTGAACCAGCTATGCTGGTCGGAGGTGTGATTGAGCACGAGGTCAAGCACAACCCGCATCCCGCGCGCGTGGGCGCCGTCCAAGAAGCGCTTGAACTCATCCAGGGTGCCATACTCCGGCTCGACGCCAACGTAGTCCGCCACATCGTAACCAACGTCGAATTGCGGCGACGGGAAGTGCGGCGAGAGCCATAAGGCATCCACGCCCAGATCTTGAAGATAGTCGAGCTTGGCGATCATGCCCGCGAAATCGCCGATGCCGTCGCCGTTCCCGTCAGCGAAGCTCCGCGGGTAGATTTGGTAGAAGACCGCCTTCTGCCACCACTTCAACTCGGTCATACAACTTGCCTATCCCCCTTGTTGTTGAAGCAGGCCGGCCGGGCCGGCTCGCCTTAGAATCCCACAAACACGCTGTGCGCGATGCCGATCGCGGCGACAATCCCGATCAGAACGGCATGTAGTCGCCACGACCCCGTCTGGAGGAAGTGCCGCCGATGGTACTCGGTGGTGCCGATGATGACGACCGTGGCGGCCAGGCCCAACCCGGCCACGACCAACGGCGCCACAGCCTCAGCCTCGAGCACCTTCCCGCCGAAGTACATCGTCAGGGCCAGGAAGATCTGGCGCAACCAGTAGATCGAGGCCAGGATGCCGGCCATGGACACCAACCACAGGCCAGCGCTCAGGATGATTTTCCACCAGCGACCGGATATGTGTCGTTCAGAAAGCATCGTCAGCTCCTCGTCCGCCGATATGATGAGGGCCGTGTTCAGGCGGGTCAACGCCCCGTGCCGTTGCCCGCCCGAACACGGCCCGCTGGATCACAAGCGCCATCCATCATACCAGCGCCGCGCCGAGCTAGATGCCCTCGAGCTTGAGCTCCTCCGCGAAGTGACATGACACGAAGTGATCGGGTTTGACTTCACGGTATTCGGGCGCCTTGGTCTTGCACAGATCCTTGGCGTAGCGGCAACGCGGATGGAAGTAGCAGCCGCTGGGCGGGTTCGACGGGTCGGCCACATCGCCCTGCATCACGATCCGGCCGGAGACGGCCTTCGGATCGGGCTTCGGCACGGCCGAGAGCAACGCCTCGGTGTACGGGTGCAACGGCCGCGAGTAAAGCTCCTCGGCGCTGGCCAGCTCGGCCACCTTGCCGACGTACATCACGGCAATACGGTCCGAGATGTGCTGGACCACGCTCAGGTCGTGCGCCACAAAGATGTACGACAGGTTCAGGTCCTGCTGCAGGTCTTGCAACAGGTTCAGGGTCTGGGCCTGGATCGAGACGTCGAGGGCCGAGACCGGCTCGTCGCAGATCACCAGGCGCGGGTTGAGCGACAGGGCGCGCGCGATGCCGATGCGCTGACGCTGTCCGCCCGAAAACTCGTGCGGATAGCGGCGCAGATGGTCGGGCCGCAAACCGACACGCTCGAGCAGGCGCACGATCACGCTTTCGGTCTCGGGTCCGATCTTCTGGCCATGGATGACCATCGGCTCAGCCACGATGTCGGAGACGGTCATGCGCGGGTTGAGCGAGTTGATCGGGTCCTGAAAGACCATCGAGATCTCCTGGCGGACGAGCTTGAGCTCCTCGGCCTTGAGATCGAGCAGGTTGACCATCTTCTCCTGGCCGTTGCCCAGGGCACGCGACCGGAAGAGCACCTCTCCGGCGGTCGGCTCGTACAGCCGGATGATCGAGCGACCGGCCGTGCTTTTGCCGCAACCGCTCTCGCCGACGAGCCCGAGGGTCTCGCCCTCGCGGACGCTGAAGTTGACGTCGTCAACGGCCTTGACGTGGCCGGCGACGCGCCGCAGCAGGCCTTTGTGGATCGGGAAATACTTCTTCAGGCCGCGCACCTCGAGCAGGTTCTTCTCGGGCGCCGCGGGCGCGGCCTCGGCCGGGGCTTGCGCATTTGCCGTCATGCTCACACCTCCTCATACAGAAGGCAGCTGACCCAGTGCTCGTCGTCTACCTTGGTCCAGCTGGGTGCGATCTTGTCGCACTTGCCCTTCATCGCGAGCGGGCAACGCGGATGGAAGACGCACCCGGTCGGAAGATTGAACGGATCGGGCACCATGCCCGAGATCGACGCCAAACGCTCGCCCGCGTTCTTTTGGCCGAGGCGCGGGATCGATTTGAGCAGCGATTGGGTGTACGGATGCTTCGGGTTGTAGAACAGATCGTTGACGCTCGCGCGCTCGACGGCCTTGCCCATGTACATCACAACGATCTCGTGCGCCATGCTGGCGACCACGCCGAGGTTGTGGGTGATGAACATGATCGCCATGTTCACCGAGCCCTGCAGCTCGCGCATGATGTCCAGGATCTGAGCCTCGATCGAGACGTCGAGCGCCGTAGTCGGCTCGTCGGCGATCAGCATCGCCGGCTCGGTCGACAGCGCCACCGCGATCATCACGCGTTGGCGCTGGCCGCCGCTGAGCTGGTGCGGGTAGTTGTCGACGCGCTCGGTCGGCTTCGGGATGCCGACCTTGCGTAGCATCTCGATCGCCACCTCGCGCGCCTCTTCCTTGTCGACCTTGCGCGCCGCCGCCACGTTCTCGGCGATCGTCTCGCCGACCCGCTTCTTGGCCGACAACCGGTGCAGGCTGAGGGCCTCGCCGATATGCGTGCCGGCTGTGTAGACCGGCGTCAGCGAGCTCATCGGCTCCTGGAAGATCATGCCGATCTCGCCGCCGCGGATCTGGCGGATCGTTTCGCCGTCCGGATGCAGCTCGTTGATCACGACGACGTCGGTCTTGTCGGAGTGGCTGGTCTCGCCGCGCAGATGCTTGGCCTGGCGATGGTAACGGATTTCGCCGCTCGTGATCTTGCCCGGCTTCGGGATCATGTTCAGGATCGCGCGCGCGGTCACCGACTTTCCACAACCGCTCTCGCCGATCACACCAAGCGTCCGGCCGCGGTAGAGGGTCATGTTGAGACCGTCAACGGCCTTG
>JAEURK010000192.1 GCA_016789175.1 Anaerolineales bacterium | reverse complement strand
TTGGCCGCGAGCGACTCGAGCCAGGCGAAGGCTTCATCATCATTCAGCGACTCCGAAGATGGGGCAACCTGCGCGTCGCTGGCCTCGTCGATGGCGGTGTTCAACCAGGCGGGCAGGTCGATACCATTGCCCGTCGCGGGCTGGGTCGGATCGGTGGTGCGGACGTCGATCGTGGCATCCGGGATGGGCGGCTCCTCGACCGTGGCCGCCGGCAGCGTGACATTGGTGACCGACGGCTCGGACGATTTGAGCCAGTCGGGCAGTTCACCGAGCGCGCCGGTTTCTTCGGACGCTGCGCTCAACCAATCCGGCACTGAGGCAGGATCGCCAATCGATGTCTCAGACTCGGGGCGGGCGGCCGCCAACCATGCCGGCAGATCGGCCGCGGCCTCCATTGTGTCGGTCTCATCGGTCAGCGGGGCCGGATCGGGCGTTGCGGCGGCGGGCTCAGGCGGCCGGGCGCCGCCCAACATGCCGGTCTGGCCGGTCGCTCCCCGCAACCAATCGGGCGCATCCTCCGCTAGCACGCTGTCATCCGAGGGGTCGGTCTCGGGCGCGTCGTGGAGCCAATCCAGTTCGTGGCCGACGGCCGCCGGCTCGGCGTTCGCCGCGGCCTTGAGCCAATCCGGTGTGGACGTGTCGTTGGAGTCGGCTGCGTTCTGCAGCCAGGCCGGCAGTTCATCCGATGCGCCGGCAGGGTGCGCGGGCTCGGGCGCGCCCGCGATGGCGCCGGCGCCGGCCGCGCCCAGGGCCGCAGCGGTCAGTGGTGGTAGCACATCCTCAATAGGCGAACCCTTGTCTTCGGCCGCCATCGCGTTCCAGTCCGCATCGCCTGAGGAGTCGACCTCAGGCGTCGCGCGCATCCATTCGGGCGTCTCGTTCTCGGAGGACCCGGCCGCACCACGCAGCCAATCGGGCAGTTCGTCGGCGCCGGATGGGGTCGAAGCGGCCGGCGTGTCGGCGGCGGGCGACGTCAAAGCGTTGAGCCAATCCGCGCCGGCGTCGGGCGTCGTGGTGCCTCCGGCGGGGGCGGTGGCCTCCGACAGCCAGTCGGGCAGATCATCGGGCGTGGTCAACGGCGGCGCTTCGACCGGCTCCGCCGGTTCCAGCGCGAGGTCATCGGGGGCCTCGGTTCCGGGCGGTGTGCCGACCAGGGCGCTGTTGAGCATGCCGGTGGTCGCGCGCATCCAATCCGGCAGATCCGGCTCGGGGCCGGCGTTGGAGGCCAAGGATTGAGCGTCGTCGACGAGCAGGGCCGTCCCGGAGCGCACCCAATCGGGCAGGGCCTCCTCGGGATTGTTGCCGGACAGGTCGGCTCCCAGCGCGTTCGACCAATCCGGCCGGCGGTTGTCGGACAACTCCGGCGCGTAAGCGATCTCGGCGATCCGGATCGCCTCGGCATTGACGGACGCGGCCGAGAGGGTCTCGCTCGCGAACGCCTCATAGGGGTCGAGGGCTTCCAGGCGCTGTCGGCAGGCGCGAGCGTCTTCGGTGCGGTTTTGGCCCTTGGCGATCTGGGCCATGACACGATTGGCTTCGAGGTTATAGGGCAGGCGCTGGAGCAGATCCTGGCACAGCGTGCCGGCCTCGGTGCGGTGGCCGCTTTCCCACAGCACCTGAACGAGCAGGGTGGCCAGGTCCGGTCGATCCGGCTGCTCGCTCAAACCGGCACGCAGCTCGGTCTCGGCCTGCGCATACAGGCCCTGTTTGTAATACAGCCGGGCCAACGCGCCGCGCGTCAACTGGGCGCGATGCGGCACGATGCCGTCGCGGCGGCCATACAACCGGCGGAGTTCATCTTGAACGGCCGGGTTCGACGGGCTGGCTTCAAAGGCGCGCTCCATGTGCCAGAGCGCCGCCTCGAGGTTGCCTTCATCTTCGCGCACGATCGCCATGCCCACGTGCGAGAGGAAGTCGTCGGGCAGGGCCGAGAGCACGCGTTGAAACACGTCGGCGGCATCGCCGTGGCGACCGCGCTCGAGCAGGGCCTTCCCCATCAAGCGATACGCTTCGAGGTCCTTCGGGAAGTGATGCAGGATATTTTTGCAGTGCACCAGCGCCTCTTCCAGTTGTTTCTGGTCGATCTGCTGGTCGATCTGCCGGTAATACGTGCGTAGCGCGATTTCCGCCATCGACAGGACTCCTGCCCTTCAGAATACACTGGTTCCGGCCTGATTATGTCGGGCCGCCAGTAAAATCTGGCTAAAGACACATCGGCATTTTCGGCCTCTTTCGGTCCGTTCAAAGCCGATGCAACCGCCGGGCCTGAGCGATCACGTCATCGATCGCCGGTTCGCGACGCGGCGCCGGCCCGAGCGGATCGGGGGCGTCGGTCGGTGCACCCAGCAGGCCGTACAGGCTGGCGACCACGCCGGACCCCAGGGCCTGGAGGTCGTAGCCGCCTTCGAGCACAAAGCCCACCCTTCGGCTGCAAGAATCGTGCGCGATCCGGTTCAGGCGGCCGGCCAGGGCCTGATACCCGGTCGTGGTCATCTGCAAGCCGGCCAGTGGATCACGCCAGTGGGCGTCGTATCCGGCCGAGACCAGCAGCAGGTGCGGGGCGAACCGGCTCGCCAGCGGCGCGACGATCTCGTCCGCGATGCGCAGGAAGGCCGAGACCCCGGCGCCGCTCGGCAACGGCAGGTTGTAGATGTTGTCGACCCCGGTTTCGTCGATCGCGCCGGTGAGCGGATAGATCCCTTCCTGATGGAGCGATACGAACTGAACGCTCGGGTCGTCAGCAAAAACGTCCTGGGTGCCGTTGCCGTGGTGCACGTCGAAGTCGACGATCAGCACACGTTCGAGGCCCCGCGCCTGGGCCTGGCGCGCCGCGATGGCGACGTTGTTGAACAGGCAGAAGCCCATGGCCTGCTCGGGTGGCGCGTGATGACCGGGCGGACGGATCAGCGCGAAGCCCGCCTCCGCGTCGCCCGCGACGAGCGCGTCGACCAGCGCGCAGGCACCGCCGGCCGCCCGCCGGGCTGCCTCCAGCGAACCGGCCGTGATGTAGGTCGGCGCGTGATCGATGTAAGCCGGGGCCTGCGCCAGCGCGCCCTCGAGGAACGCGAGATGTTCGGCGGTGTGGACGCGCAAAACTTGCGCCTCGCTGGCGAGCGCCGGAGTCGTGACGGGCAGGGCGTTGGTGAGCGGATCGGCCGCCAGCGCCGCGCGGATCGCGGGGACGCGCGCGGCCCGCTCGGGATGGCCCTCGAGGTCGTGTTCAGGCGCCGGCGCTGCGACGAGCAGGAGACGCGACGTGTTCATGTCGTGTGCCTGCCCGGCGCCGACGATGGCCGATCTTTCCGATCGATCTGCATCTGCCCTCCCGGTGTGTGCGGGCCGTTGGCGGCTCCGCGACCACGGGGATTTTAGTCCGATCCTGAACGGCGCAAGTGGTTCATGGCCCGAACGCGACATCGTCGACGAGCCAGCTCGAGGGCAGGCGCGCGTCGGTCGTCGCCTCGAAGCGCACCGTGACCACCCGGCCGGCATAGGCGCCGAGATCCAGGCGGATCGGCTCCCACGCGAGCGCGCTCGCGCCGGTCTGCAGAAGATCGCGGGTCCACACGAGCGCGCCGTCGACGCGCACCCGGGCGATGTCGTGACCCGTGGTGGTCTCCGTGCTCACCACGCGCTGCCAGAACGTCAACCCGGGTCGTTCGGCCGACACGAAGACAACCCGCTCGATGGCGTTGGTCGCGCCGTCCAGGGCGCCGAGCCAGGCCAGCCGCTGCCCGCCGTGCGCGGGCATTGCTGCGGGCCCCGAACCGATCACGGCCAGCCCGTCGGGTGAGGTCGCCGTCCACGGCCAGGCGCGGGTGCCTTCAAAGTCACCGACGAGCGTGGCCGAATCGGCCGGCGCTGCCGTGTTCGTCAGGCTTGGGAGATAGACCTGTTGGGTCAGAGCCGTCGCGAGCGACACGGCCGCGGCGGCGTCGACGATGCCGGCCCCGCACTGGGCGGTCGTGCAGGGCACCGGGTCGACCTCGCCGCAGCCCGAGGTGCACTCGCTGCCGGCCGGGAAGTTCGTGACCGTGGCCACCAGAAGATTGGCGACCTGGTCGGGCAGCAGATCCGGATTGGCCGACAGCATCAAGGACGCGACGCCGGCCACGTGCGGGGCTGCCATGCTGGTGCCCTGCAGATATCCGTAGGACATGATGCCGGCGCTTTGCAGGCCGTCGTTGTAGGTCGACAGGATCCCGTCCGGGTCGCCCGGGCCGGTCATCGAACCGCCGGGCGCGCTCACGTCGACGCGCGCGCCGTAGTTGCTGTAGTAGGTCAGGTTGCCATGGCGATCGCTCGCCCCGACCGCGATCACGCCCTCGCAGTTGGCGGGGGCGTGGTTGGCCGTATCGTCGGCGCTGTTGCCGGCTGCGACGACCACCACCGCGCCGACCGCGCGGACGGCATCGATCGCGCTTTGATACGTCACGGGACAGGCGCGACGCCCGCCCAGGCTGAGGTTGATGACGCGCGCCGGATGGGGGTTGGCGGGGACGCCCGAGACCGTCAGGCCGGCCGCCCAGCGGATCGCGTCGGCGATATCGGAGGTCCAGCCCCCGCACTTGCCGAGCACCCGTAGGGGCAGGATCCGTGACGACCAATTGACGCCGGCGACGCCCTCGCCGTTGTCGGCGGCGGCGCCGATCGTGCCCGCGACGTGTGTGCCATGCCAGCTGCTGTCCTCGGGATCGGAGCCCGGGCCGCATTCCTCCGCGACGGTCCAATCGCCGGGGTCGGTCGCGTCCGAGTCACGGCCGTCGCCGTCGCCGGAGGTCGGGGCGTCGTCGATGAAGTCGTAGCCGGGCCAGGTGCGTCCGACCAGGTCGGGATGGGTGAAGAGGATGCCGGTATCGATCACGGCCACGGTCAGGTTGGGATCGCCAGTCGTCAAATCCCAGGCGGCTTCGGCGTTCAGGCCGTAGTGGGTGCTGCCGGGCGCTGACAATCCCCACTGCTCCGCGAAGCGTGTGTCGTCCGGCGTGAGCAGGGCCTGATCGCGATAATCGGGCTCGGCGTAAGCGACGTTGGGGAAGGCGGCCAGTTGTGCGGCCAGGCCTTCGGCGGTGGCGGCGTCGACGGGTTCACTCAGCCGCAGGACGTGAGCGCCATCGCCTGCCTGCCGGACGTACGTCAGCTCGACCCCGAGCATCGCGCTGGCGGCCGTGAGCCCGGCCGGCAGCTCCGGGATCACCAGCGCACCGACGTTGCGCTCATCGGCGTAGCGCACGATCAGGCGCTCCACGGATTGAGTCGGCAGCGGCGGCTTGTGAGGCGCATCGGGGGATTCGGGGGCGGCGGCCCAGGCCGAGGCGGCGCCCGAGACCGGGGCGGCGCCCGAGACCGGGGCGGCGCCCGAGACGGAGAGGGATAGCAAGACGATGAGGCGCGTCAGGTGCGCGCGCACGATTCGGCTCATAGGTTTCACGCAGGCGGACTCCTTCCGGTCCGATATCGTCCGGGAGCCGATGTCCTTGACTAAAAAAAGCGTAATGGGTCACCGGCGACCGCCGCAGTCGCCGAAAACACTCTGGCTCCACCGCCCGGGCCGGAGCCCGCACGGTGGAGCCAGAGGACGAAGGCTCGGAACGCAGCAGCGACTAGCCGATTTCGGACGTCGCGTCGCTCTTGCTGCGCCAGACCGCCCAGACCAGGCTGGCCACGAGCACGAGACCGATCAGGATCGTCACCCAGTTGATCTCCTTGTAGACCACGACGACGGGCGCCACGATCACGGAGACCAGGTTGACCACCTTGATCATCGGGTTGAGGGCCGGGCCGGCCGTGTCCTTGAGCGGATCGCCGACCGTGTCGCCGACCACCGCGGCCTTGTGCCGCTCGGAGTGCTTGCCCATGTTCTGCTTCGGGTCACGCGGCTCATCCTCGATGAGTTTCTTGGCGTTGTCCCAGGCGCCGCCGGCGTTGCTCATGTAGACCGCCAGCAGCTGGCCCGAGAGGATGATGCCGGCCAGGAAGCCGCCGAGCGCCTCGACGCCCAGGAACATACCGACCAGGATCGGCGGCACCACGCTCAGCACCGAAAGCGAACCGAGCTCCTTTTGCGCCGCAGCGGTCGAGATCGACACCGCCTGCCGATAGTCCGGCGCCTTGTGCTTGGGGGAGCCGACCGGCTCGAGCACGCCCTCGCGGAACTGGCGCCGCACCTCGTCGACGATCAGGCCAGCCGCGCGGTTAACCGCGTTGATAGCCAGCGACGAGAACATCCAGGGCAGGGCGCCGCCCAAGAGCATGCCGATGAACACCTCGGGCACCGACACGCGGATGCCGTTGGCCAGCGCCAGCGGATCGACCTTGGACACGTCGGTGATAAAGGAGCCGAACAGGGCAACGGCCGCGATCACGGCCGAGCCGATCGCCACACCCTTGGTGATGGCCTTGGTGGTGTTGCCGACCGCGTCGAGGTCGGTCATGATGCGGCGGGCCTTCTCGTCGAGCCCGGCCATCTCACCGATGCCATTGGCGTTGTCCGAGATCGGGCCAAACGAGTCCATGGCCACGTTGTTGCCCGTCAACGTAAGCATGCCGATGCCGGTCATGGCCACGCCGTAGAGCACGAACGCGATCTGAATGACCTTCACATCCATCCCAGTCTTGGCCGCCAGCGGCGCGTAGTCGAACCCGACCGTGAAGATCAGGATCGAGACAAAGATCGTGGCCGCGATCGTCAGCACCGACCAGACCGCGCTTTCCTTGCCGACCACCATGCCCGAGAGGATCGTGGTCGCCGGGCCGCCGCGCATCGACTTGACGATGTCTTTCACCGGCTGGCCGTGGGTGCCCGTGAAGTACTCGGTCACGCGCTCGATCAAAATCGCCAGGACCACGCCCGAGATCACGGCCAGCACCGGCCGCAGCCAGCCGCCCGGGATCTCGTTCGCGCCGGCTACAACGCTCATGTAGTACCAGCCCGCGATCGTGAACATCACGGCCGACATGGCTGCGGCGTACAGAAAGCCCTGCGAGATCGCCTTCATCGCGTCGCCGCCGGCCTCCTTCTCGGGCGTCTTGACCAGATAGGTGCTGATCATGGAAGAGACGACGCCGATGCCGCGCACGAGCAGCGGGAAGACGAACCACTCGCTGTGGCCGGTCATGGCCGTCAGCGCCAGACCCAGGATCAGGCCCGACACGATCGTCACTTCGTACGACTCGAAGATGTCGGCCGCCATGCCGGCGCAGTCGCCGACGTTGTCGCCGACCAGGTCGGCGATCACGGCCGCGTTGCGCGGATCGTCCTCCTCGAGGCCGGCCTCGACTTTGCCGACCAGGTCCGCGCCGACGTCCGCGGCCTTGGTGTAGATGCCGCCGCCGACGCGCATGAACAGCGCCAGGAGCGTGCCGCCGAAGCCGAACCCGAGCAGGGCGTCGGGGGCCGCCTTACCCAGGAAGATGAAGATGATCGTGCCGCCGAACAGGCCGAGGCCGTCGGTCAGCATGCCCGTGATCGTGCCTGAACGATAGGCGATGCGGAGCGCGCCGGCGAACGACTTGCGCGCCTCGGCGGCCACGCGGACGTTGCCTTCGACGGCCATCCGCATGCCGATCTGGCCGACCGTGAGCGAGAAACCGGCGCCCATCACGAACGCCACGGCGCGGGCGAACGCGATCCAGAGCGTCACGGCAGCGGGGTCGGTGACCCCGAGCTTGGCGAAATGTTCGACCGCCTCGCTCGTCGGGGGGATGATGTAAACCGAGAGGAACAGCGCCACAGTCAACACGACGATCAAGGGCAGGATGGCGCGCAACTGACGACCGAGGTATGCGTTGGCGCCATCGCGGATCCAACCCCAGATCTCCTGCATCCTGGCCGTGCCCTTGTCCTCGCGCAAGATCTGCTGCCGTAAGAACACGGCATAGGCCAGACCCAGCAGCGAGATCGCGAGCACCGCATAAATCCCAACCTGTTCGAATGACGTAAGATCCTGCATTGTGTCTCCTCACTACAAAGGGAAATTGAGTTCGAGATGCGGAATCTCTCGGTCAGGTCGCCGCGCGGCCCGACACGGAAGGCAAAAGAAAACGCGCCGGGCAGATCGAATCCGGGCCGGCGCAGAGGGGCAGGCTGGGGCCCAGGGCGGGCCCCGCCAGTTGCGATAGGCGTTTGATCACCGCTTGAACAATCATGTGCAGGCTCCGGTGTCGATCCGCACAAAACGGCGGATCGACTTCGACCACGCCGGGCGATGGGCACGAGCACACCCTGTTTTGATTGTCGTTCAAGTCCTGTCGCACACCACAGGTCAGAGAGAGCCGATTTTACATGGGCCATTTGGGGGTGTCAAACGCGGTAGAATCGGATGCGAACTACCGGGTTTTTTGCCTGGATTGGGTGAAACGGGGGAGGGGCCCCCTCGTGGCCGACTATCCAGACGGCGGCCGCCGGCGACCTGAGACGATCCTTAGCCGTTGGCCACAGGGATTGCGGACCGGGCGATTCTGCTTAAAATGGGGGCCGCGTTAGTAGATCCAGCACCCAGCCTGTGGCTGCGTGCTTTTTCTTGTCCGCGATTGGAGATGTGCTCGCATGATCGAAGTAAAAGGACTCACCAAGCGCTATGGTGAGCGCACGGCCATCGACAACCTGACGTTTCACGCCTCGAAGGGCGAGGTCGTGGGGTTCCTTGGGCCGAACGGCGCCGGGAAGACCACCACAATGCGCATCCTCACCGGCTATATGCCCGCCTCTGAAGGCGAAGGCAAGGTCGCGGGTTTCGACCTGATGACCCAGAGCTTTGAGGTGCGCAAACGCGTCGGCTATCTGCCTGAGTCCGTGCCGCTGTACCCGGAGATGACCGTGATGCAGTATCTGGACTTCATGTCCGAGCTGCGTCAGATCCCGAGTCGCCAGGATCGGGTTGACGAAGTCATGGAGATGGTCCGCATCGCGGATCGGGCCGACAGCTACATTGGCAACCTGTCGAAGGGCTTGCGCCAGCGCGTCGGCCTGGCCCAGGCGCTGCTGCACAAACCCGACGTGTTGATCATGGATGAGCCGATGGACGGCCTGGATCCACAGCAACAGCTCGAGGTCAAGCGCCTGATCCGCGAGATCGGCAAAGAGCATACGGTGATGCTCTCGACCCACATCCTCAGCCACGCCGAGGAATTGGCCGACCGCGTCATCATCATCAAGGGCGGCAAGATCGTGGCCGAGGACCGGCCTGAGCGGCTCAGCGCGCAACGGGCCGGCGGTGGGCGCGTTCACCTGCAGGTCGCGGGCGACGGCGCGGGCCTGGTTGAACACCTGGGCGCGCTGCCCGGGCTGAGCCAGGTGCGGGCGGTCTCCGACGGGACCTTCGAGATCGACACGTTGCCCGGGGCTGACGTGCGCGGCGCTATCGCCACGAGCGTGGTCACGGGCGGATGGCAACTGCTCGAGCTGCGGCGCGACGCCGCCAGCCTGGAACAGATCTTCATCGAACTGACCGGCGCGGCGCCGGCGTCGGTCTCCGAGTCGGCAGCGGCCGACGAGCCGGCAGAGACCCCCGCAGTCGAGGAGGGGGACGAGCATGCGTAACATCTGGACGATCTTCAAACGCGAGTTTAGCTACTACTTCGTATCACCCGTATCGTACGCGGTGCTGTTTATGTTCCTGATCGTGCTCGGCCTGATCTTCATCTACGATCTGCTGGGCGCCGCCAACAGCGGCCAGGCTCCGGTGGTTGAGCAGTGGATCCTGGGCCCGTTCGTCACGTTGGCGCTGTTCCTGACCGCCTTCATCACTATGCGGCTGGTTGCCGAGGAGAACCGGACCGGCACGATGGAGTTGATGATGACGGCCCCGGTGCGTGAATGGGAATTGATTGTCGGGAAGTGGGTGGCGGCGCTTGGCTTCTACCTGGTCATCATCGGCGCGACCCTGATCTACGCCCTGATCGCCAATGCCTACACCGTGCCCGGGATCGACCTCAACACCCTCTTCAGCGCGTACCTCGGCTTGATCTGCCTGGTCGGCGCACTCCTGGCGATCGGCGTCTTCACATCGACGTTGTTCAGCAACCAGATCGCGGCGGCGTTCTCGCAATTGGCAATCCTGCTTGGGCTGTGGTTGGTCGGGCTGCCGTTCCAAAGCCAGACCGGCGCGGTGGCTGACATCGTGCGATATCTCGACATCTCGGCCCACTACTACGACAACTTCGCGCAGGGCGCGATCGCGCTGACCGACGTGGCCTATTACGTGTCGCTCATCGTCTTCTTCCTGTTCGCGGCTTCACGGGTGATCGAAAGCCGCAGGTGGCGCTAATCATGCAGAATTCATCGTACGCACGCTTCGCGCCCTGGGTCGCGGTGCTCGGTCTGATCGCGCTCCTGGTCGCGGCCGCCACGTATTTCGTTCAGGGACAATTCGGCACGCCGGTGCAGGTCGCCCTGGTGGTCGGGATCGTCGCCCTGATTGTGGCCGTGCTGCTCAACCCGGCGGGCCTGATGGCCGCCCTCGGCGCGCGCCAGGCCCGCTACGGCGCCAATACGACGATCATGGTGCTGGCCCTGTTGGGCAGCCTCGGTCTGGTGAACTACCTGGTCGTGCGCAACCCGCAGCGCTGGGATCTGACCGAGAACCAGGCCAACACGCTCGACCCGGCCAGCATCGGCGCGCTCAAGGCCGTGCCGGGCGCCGTGCACGTCATCGGCTTCTACACGGTCGACAGCCAGAGCCAGCGCGAGAGCGCGCAGCGCCTGCTTGACCGTTACCGTGAGGTCGATCCGAGTAAGCTCACCTACGAGTTCGTCGACCCGCAAGCCGATCCGGTTCGCACCAACCAGTATGGCGTAACGCGGGACGCCACGTTGGTCTTCACGGTCGGCGAGCAGAGAAACACGGTCGAGGGTTTCGTCAGCGAAAGCCAGGTGACCGGCGCGCTGGTGCGGTTGGCGTCGCCCGACGCGCGCACCGTGTACTTCCTTACCGGGCAGGGTGAAGCCACCCTGGAGGCCAGCGACACGGCCTCGGTTTCGCAGCTGGCGGCCCTGCTCGAGAAGCAGAATTACACAGTGCTCTCGCTCAACCTGGCCACGACCACCACCGTGCCGGCGGATGCGCGCGCGATCGTGATCGCCGGCCCGCAGCTGCCGATGGCGCCCGAGGACGTCGCCAAGCTCAAAGCCTTCTACGACACGGCCAGCAACGCCGCGCTCGTGGTGCTCCTCGATCCGAGCGTGCAGTATTCGACCGAGATCACGGGCACCCGACCGGCCAACCCGCTCAACGATTACCTGCGTGACAGCTGGGGCGTTCAGATGCGCGACGACGTGGTGATCGATATCACCAACCGGCTGCGCACCTCGGCCGGAGAGAACCCGGCCCTTTTTGCGTCGGACTCGTTCGGGAACAGCCCGGCCACCCAAGACATGGCCGGCTTCGTGACCGTGTTCGCTTTTGCGCAGAGCATCTCGAGCACCGGTACCCTGCCGACCGCCACGATCGTGCCGCTGGTGCAGACCAGCAGCCAGTCGTGGGCCAAGTCCGATATGGCCGCCCTGGCCGAAGGCGTGATCGATCAGGCCGAAGGCGATCCGATCGGCCCGCTCGACGTCGCCGTGTCGGTGGAGATCCCGGAGCGCAACGTACGCCTGATTGCGTTCGGTGACTCGGACTTCGCGTCGGATGGCATCCTGAGCAATGCGCAGTTCGGCAACGACCGGCTGCTGCTCAACAGCCTGAACTGGGCCACGGGCGACGAGAACCTGATCAACCTGACGCCCAAGACCCCGACCTCACGGTTCCTGAACCTGTCGGACGCAGTGACGCAGAACCTGATCCTCCTCTTTGTGGTGGTCATCATGCCGGCCTCGGTCCTGATCATGGGCGGCGTGGTGTGGTTCCTGCGCCGTCGCCACAAGTAAGGCCGATATTCTCGACGAGCACGGGAGGGCGTCTGGCGCTTTCCCGTGCTCGTGCGTTTTAGGTGACGAATGAACAAGACGACGACCTACGTGCTCCTGGGCGCCTTCGCCCTGTTGTTGATCTACGTGCTGGCCGTGCAACAGCCGGCCGACAACGCCGCGGCGACTCAGACCGCAACCGCCCAAAGCGTGGCTCTGACCGAGCCCAACCTGGTCTGGTCGCTCACGGTCGACCAGGTCGTGGGTGTCACGGTGGCGGACCGGGTGCAGGGCAAGACCACCAGCTTCACGCGGCCCAGTGCGTCGGGCAGCTGGACGGTGGTTGCACCGGAGCCCGGCCCGGCCGATCAGCTGGCCGTGGCCAACCAGGTCGCCACGTTGGGCACGCTGACGTATGCCAGCGAGATCACGGCGACCACCGACCTCAGCGCCTTCGACGTCCTGAGCCCGACGCTCCAGATCTCGGTGACGCTGGCCAACGGCACGACCTATCGCCTGGACGTCGGGAAGCCGGCTCCGCTGAACAACTCGGTGTATGCCGTGGTCAACGGACAGGCCCCGCTGTACACCATGTACTCGACGACGCTGACCAGCTACCTGACGCTCCTGGACACGCCGCCCTACCTTCTGCCAACGGCCACGCCGGACCCGGCGGCGACACCCGTCGCTGTACCGTAGCGGATCGTTATGTCTATCTTTGGGGGGGCGAAAGGCTGAGGGTTGCGCGAGGCATCGTGGGCTTTGGGGGGACTAAAGATTGGGACGGTGCCTCGCCGCCGTTTTTTCGTGGACGCGCTGGCACGAGCCCGGAAAGCCCTGGAATCAAAGTGGATCTGGAGGGTGAGGCCTTGGTGTGAGCTGGGGACCGACCCGAATTTCGGTGACCTTCCTTAATAAAATTGGGTGTTGCATTTGATAATGAGTTGTCGTACTGTGGTATTTCGATATGGCAAAGCTTAAGAAATCCGCAACACCTACAACTCCTCTTCAGACAGCGAAAACGGCGGTGAAAAAGACGCAGGGGGGCGACAACCAGGCGACGCTGCACGCCGGTGTTGTCCGTGCCTTGCCGGCCGTTGCCGGTCGTCCAAAGCCGGTCAAGGCGGCCACCCAGCCGCCGGCCCGCAGTGGCGGCCCGCGCCGCCGTCATCGCGACGATGACGGCGACTTTTTTGAGCCGAATTCGCTGTTGGCGGAGCTGAATGGCGACGACGATATGAAGGTCGTCAGCCATGGCCCCGATGACCTGGTCGCCGAAGAGGCGTTTACGGCCATCGAGCAGCTGGTTGATACGGGGCGGCAGAAGGGCTTTGTCACATACGATGACATCCTGCGCTTCTTCCCCGAGGCCGAGCGCGACGTCGATCAGCTGGACGAGGCGCACGCTGCTTTGCTCGCGGCCGGCATTGAAGTCGTCGACAGCGTCGATACCGACGAGCCGTCGGACGACGATATGGACGATGCCGAAGCCGAGATCGAAGACGACAAGCCGGTTGAGGACGCTTATCTCTCCGCGATCGATGCGGACGACACGATCGGCCTGTACCTCAAGGAGATCGGGCGCGTCCCGCTGCTGACCGCGGCCGAGGAAGTCTCGCTCGCCAAGCGCATCGAGAAGGCCAAGTTCGCGCGTGAGCGGGTTGTGCGCGGCGGTGTGGCGCCGACCAAGCGCCGCGACCTCGAGTACGTCATGTCCGACGGCATGGCGGCCCGCGAGCACCTCATCACGGCCAACTCCCGTCTGGTGATCAGCGTCGCCAAGAAGTACATCGGCCGGGGCGTGCCCTTCCTGGATGTGATCCAGGAGGGCAACATCGGCCTGATCCGGGCCGCCAAGAAGTTCGACTATCACCGCGGTCACAAGTTCAGCACCTACGCGCCCTGGTGGATCCGCCAGGCCGTCACCCGTGCCATCGCCGACCAGGGTCGGACGATCCGCGTGCCCGTGCACATGGGCGATCAGATCAACACGATGCTGCGTGTGTCGCATCAGTTGACGCAGGAGCTCGGCCGCGAGCCCTCGATCGAGGAGTTGGGCGAGGCGCTCAAGGTCACGCCCAAGAAGGTCGAGTCGATCA
>JAEURK010000170.1 GCA_016789175.1 Anaerolineales bacterium | reverse complement strand
GCGTTTGGCGCTGCTCGGTCTCCGAAACATCGTGATACTCGCGGTGCCCTATCACGGCCACGCCGCCTTACGCGTCCGACCCACACGACCGCGACTCCTGTGAGGTGGGCGACGGCCCCGCGGGGCCGTCGCCCTCCTCTTGTCTTGCGAAGCCAGCGCTGACCGGCTCCCGCTATCTGTCCAAGACCGCGGCCATTTCAACACAAACGGAGTGCGCCTGCAGCAGGTCCTGCTCGAACTGGGCGCAGAGCGCTGACAGGACCGCACCGCGCGCCGCCAGAACGGTCATGATCCGATCGGCGCGGCCAGCGTGGACGCGGGCCGAGGAGGAGTCACCGAGAGCCTCATAGGCAGCTTGAAGCGTCAAGGCCAACTCCCACGCATCGCGCGAGCTGGCGTTTTCGTCGAGAACGGCATGGCACGGCGTCAATGCCTCAGCCGGTCGCCCGTGCGCGAGCGCGATCCGGCCGCGCAGCCAGGCATGCTGGACCTGTCGTTCGCGTGAGCCATCCTGGCCGCCCCGATCCAGATAGACCGCGGCCTCGGTCCAACAGCCGTTAGCGGCGTTGACCTGGGCCAGGGCCAGGCACTCCTGCGGATCGGAGGCCTCGGGCAGGTGACGGCGCGCGACATCCAGCGCCGTGTCGGGCATATTCAGAGCCAGGTATGTCCGAACCAGACCACGAGCGGCCTGACGCATGCTCCGACCCGAGCGAGACCGCCCTGCCCCGAACAGGCCCTGTTCCAGCAGCAGGCGAGCGCCGAGCAGGTGCTCGTGTTCCAGCTGCAGCAACCCCAAGCCCGTGATGGCGTGCACACGCAGGACAGCGCTGCGGGTGCGCCGCGCTATGGAAAGCGCGCGATACCCGGCGCCGATGGCCTCTTCCACATGGCCCAGGGCCGCATGAACACGCGCCAGGGAGGAAATACTCAAATAGCAATCCCGCAGCGGACGGTGATCGGGCGTGGCGATCATCAACCCGATGAGCTCAACCATCGCCTCGTCGGGTCGCGCCTGGTTGAGCAACGCCAGCGCGCGGGCATCGCTTACCAACCAGTCGAGCCGCGGCTCCTGCACGCGACCAGCCAGGATGGCGGCTTGTTGCAGGGTCTCCGCGCCAATGGCCTCCGAACCGCTCAGCAACTCCGCCAGAGCCTGGGTCGTTAGCGCGTAAGCGTCGACGACCGGCGCATCGGACCGACGCGCAGCGGCTTGGGCGGCCCGCGCCCAGTCGGCCGCCCTCAGCGGGTCCCGAAAGAGCTCGACGTACGCCGTCGCCAGGAGCTCATCTGGAAATGCCGCGGCGTCCGATCCAACGGCAGGCAGCCGGGACGCCAGGGCGATCTCTGAAATGGGGTTCAGGGATAAGGCATTCATCGACGGAGTCGGCTCTACCCGACCCCATCGGTATCGGCGCGGTAGAGACCTGCCGCACCCCGGGGCGGCCGTCCGAGCCGGCTCAGGCGGACCTGCGCCGATCATGCGGGCGAAAAAACCGGTGAAGATCGCGCGTAAGCGACCCGTAAATGCAGAAGCCCAGGGTCGCGCGCGACCCGTATCGATCGGCCACATGCAGAAGCCCAGGGTCGCGCGCGACTCTGGGCTTCGTGCTCGGCGGACTGGCTCAGCCGAGGTCGACCTACACCCCGCCGCCCAACACCACAAGAATCACCTGGGCCAGAACGATCTTGAGCACCATCGCTACCGGGTAGACCGAAGCGTAGCCCATGTTCGGCACCTCATTGCCGGTTTGCTGAGCCGAGAACGTCAGCAAGGCCGGCTGAGTCTGCATCCCGGACACCATCCCGATCAACAGGCTGAACGGGATCTTCATGACCTTGTGGCCGATGATCAGGGCCACGGTCGCCGTGCCACAGGTGATCAACAAACCACCCAGGAAGAGCGGCAGCCCATTTGATCCCGCAAGGGTTTGGAAGAATGCGTAACCCGAGCGGGTGCCGACCCCGGCCAGGAACATGACGATGCCGATCTGGCGCAGAGTCAGGTTGGCGCTGTAGGGGATGGTCCACACCAACGGGCCGGTGCGCTCGCGCCAGCCGAGGATGATCGCGACCACCAGCGGGCCGCCGGCATTGCCAAGGCGGAACACGCCGCCGCCGGGGAGCGGCACCGGGATCTGGCCGAGCAGCACGCCGATCACCAGGCCGAGGCTGAAGGAGAGGATATCGATCTCGCTCAGGGCCTTGTACGAGTCCCCGAAGAATTTGCTGACCTCGCGCATGCGATCGCGCGGCGCGACGACGCGCACGCGGTCGCCGGGTTCGAGCACGGTGTTGGCCGTGGCCAGCAGGTCGAGGTCGCCGCGACGCACACGGGTCACCAGCGCGCCGAGGCGTTCGGTGATGGTCAGTTCGCTCAGGCGGCGGCCGAAGAGCTGGTGATTGGAGACGAAGACCCGGCGATAATCGTACGTGCCGCGATCCTCGCCCAGGGTTACGTCGTTCGCGCGCTCACCCAGAAAGGCCACGACCGGCTGGATGTCGCCCTCGGTGCCGATCACGCTGATCAGGTCTCCGGCCAGGAGCGTCGTCCCGGCCTTCACCAGGATCTCCTCGTCGCCGCGTTGCAGGCGGCTGAAGAGGGCATGCCATTCCTTGCCCTTGACCAACTCACCGACCGACACACCGGCGATGTCGCCGCGCGTGACGCGCAGGGTGACGTTGACGATATCCTCGGCACTGCCGCCCATCTCTTTGAGCTGGCGGGCCTCGCGGCCATAGTCGACCTTGAAAACGCGCATCAACACCTGGATAACCAGGATCACGCCAAGCACGCCCATCGGATAGGCGATCGAGTAACCAACGACGGGCTGTGACTGAATCGCCTCAGAGGCGCCGTTGAGCTTGAGGGCCTCGACCACGCCGGCCAGCGCCGGGGTATTGGTGAGGCCGCCGGCAAACAACCCGGCCACTTCGGCCGCCGGCAGGTTGAAGCCGAGGCTGAGGATCACGGCCAGCGTGGCCGCGAAGAGCAACATCCCGCCGACGAGCAGGTTGTAGCGCAGCCCACCGCTGCGAAAAGCCCGGAAGAAGCCGGGGCCGCTGCTCAAGCCGATGTTGTAGACGAACAGCATCAGCCCGAGTTCATAAATGACGGGTGGGACGCGCAGGTCGGGGTCGAGCGCGCCGAAGGCGAGGCCGACGAACAGCACGGCCGACACGCCCAGGCTGCTGCCGGCGACCCGGATCAGACCCAGCGGATAGCCGATGGCTGCCACCAGGAAAAGCAGGAGCAGCGGTTGTTCCTTGAGAAAAGCGACGATCATGTCCATGGGGTTCAGACTTCAGGCATCGGGTGAACGGCGTCAGGCGTCAATCGGGAAACCGACTGACGCCTGACGCTTCAAGCCTGAGGCCTATTCCTGCGCCAGCGCCCAGTGTTCGGGCGAGCGCCACAGGGAGGAGAGGATCAGCTCGCGGAGGAAGATCATTTCCTTCGGAAGCTTGTCGTACAGCTTGGCAAACAGCTCATCGTGCGAGGCCACTTCCTGGTGCCACAAGTTGCGATCCACCTCCATGAGCTGGCGGAACTTGCTCTCGTCGAAACCGTCCATGCCGCGCCAGTCGAGGTCCTGGTAGCGGGGCATACGGCCGAGCGGGCTCTCGGTCGAGCGAGCGCGGCCGTTGACGCGCTCGACGATCCACTTGAGCACGCGCATGTTGTCGCCGAAGCCCGGCCACAGGAAATTGCCGTCCTTGTCCTTGCGGAACCAGTTGACGTTGAAGATCCGGGGCGGGTTCGGGATGTTGCGCCCGAACTGCAACCAGTGGTTGAAGTAGTCGGCCATGTGGTAGCCGCAGAAGGGCAACATGGCGAACGGGTCGCGGCGCACCTGCCCGATCGTGCCGGCGGCGGCGGCGGTCATCTCCGAGCCCATGGTCGCGGCCAGATACACGCCGTAGGTCCAGTTGTACGCCTGGTAGACCAGCGGCACCACGTCGCTGCGACGGCCGCCAAAGATGAAGGCCGCGATCGGCACGCCCTTGGGGTTATCGTATTCAGAATCCACGACCGGGCATTGATCGACCGGTGCCGTGAAGCGCGCGTTCGGATGCGCCGCTTTGCGTCCGCAATCCGGGGTCCACTCCTGGCCGGTCCAATCGATCAGGTGCGCGGGCGGGGTCTTGGTCATGCCCTCCCACCACACATCGCCGTCGTCGGTCAGGCCGACGTTGGTGAAGATCGTGTTCTTGGTGATCGACGCCATGGCGTTCGGGTTCGACTTCTCGCTCGTGCCCGGCGCGACGCCGAAGAAACCGGCCTCGGGGTTGATCGCGTACAGGCGGCCGTCGGCTCCGGTCTTGATCCAGGCGATGTCATCGCCGACCGTGGTCACCTCCCAACCGTCCTCGCGGAAGGCCTGGGGCGGGATGAGCATCGCAAAGTTCGTCTTGCCGCAGGCGCTCGGGAAGGCCGCGGCCACATAGGTCTTCTGGCCGGTCGGGTCCTTGACGCCCAGGATGAGCATGTGCTCGGCCAGCCAGCCCTCATCGCGAGCCAGCACCGAGGCGATACGTAGCGCGAAGCATTTCTTGCCCAGCAGCGCGTTGCCGCCGTAGCCCGAGCCGTACGACCAGATCATGCGCTCCTCGGGGAAGTGCACGATGTACTTGGTGTCTTTGTTGCACGGCCAAACAACGTCTTGCTGGCCGGCAGCGAGCGGCGCGCCGACCGAGTGCAGACAGTGCACGAACTCGCCATCGCCGAGTTGATCGACCACGGCCTTGCCCATGCGGGTCATGATGCGCATATTGACCACGACGTAGGGCGAGTCGCTCAGTTCGACGCCGATGTGCGCGATCGGCGAGCCGATCGGGCCCATGCTGAACGGGATGACGTACATCGGGCGGCCCTTCATGCAGCCGTCAAAGAGCGGCAGAAGCGTATCCTTCATCTGCCGCGGGTGCATCCAGTTGTTGGTCGGGCCGGCGTCGTTCTTGTTGAGCGAACAGATGAAGGTGCGGTCCTCGACCCGAGCGACGTCACTCGGATCCGAGCGGCTCAGGAAGCTGCCGGGGCGCTTCTCGGCGTTCAGGCGGATGAAGGTGCCTGCGGACACCATCTCCTCGCACAGGCGATCGTACTCAGCCTGCGAGCCGTCGCACCAGACCACCTCGTCAGGTTTGCAGAGGGCCGCCATCTCACCTACCCAGCGGACCAACTCCGCGTTTTTGACCCAGGCCGGCACGGCCTTCAATTGAAGGGCCTCACGACCCTGGGCACGTAGATATTCCTGAGGCATGACAAAGCTCCTTGAACGAGTGTCGCAGATGAGCAGCGCGAACCGAGGTAAAGCACGGGGCTCGCTGAAGCGGCTTGGGTGTGTGCGCTACATCTTTGATACCGTCAGCACAGAAAGCGACCTAGTGATTTTCGTCACAAAGTGGGCAAAAGTCGCCCAAAATCACCAGACTCCCCCCTTTAAGGTGACGCGCTCTGTGGGCCGGCAGCCGGTTCAGCTTGACATGATGTTTCGCGCTTGTCCAGCCCGAATACTTCCATGATAATCCAGGGGCTCCGCAATCTGGCACGGATATCGCACGGAGATCTGGGATGACCCACTATCGTCTTGCCTTGTTGGGATTTGGGAACGTCGGTCGGAACCTGGTCAAATTACTCGGCGAAAAGCAGGCCGAGTTACAGGCCCGCTACGGGATCACCTTTGTGCTCACCGGCATCGCCAGCCGCCGGCTCGGTTGGCTGGTCAACGAGAACGGGTTCGGGCTGGAGGCAGCCCTGGCCGATCCCCAGACGGCCTCCGACCAGGCCGTCGACACCCTGGACGCCTGGTTGACCGCCGCGCGACCGGATGTGCTCTTCGAAAACTCGTCCATGAACCCGCACACCGGCCAGCCGGCCCTGGATTACTGCCGGGCGGCGCTCGGGCGGGGCATCCACGTCATCACAGCCAACAAGGGCCCGGTCGTGCATGGGTATCACGAGCTCCGCCAGCTGGCCGAGTCGCAGGGTGTGCGTTTCCTGTTTGAGGCGGCCGTTATGGGCGGCGCGCCGATCTTCTCACTGTTCCGTGAAGCCCTGCCCGCCTGCAACCTCAAGCGCTTCCGGGGTATTCTGAACTCGACGACCAACCTGATTCTAACCGAGATGGAACACGGCCTGAGTTATGAGGCCGCGGTCAAGAAAGCTCAGGATCTTGGCATCGCCGAGACCGATCCCAGCTTCGACGTCGACGGCTGGGACGCCGCCGTCAAGGTCGCGGCCATCGCGACTGTGCTGATGGACGTGCCGGTCAAGCCCGCCGACGTCAAGCCGGTGGGCATCACGGCGCTCACCCAGGCGCAGATCCAGGCCGCCCGCGCGGCCGGGCGACCCTACAAGCTCGTGTGCCAGGCCGAGAAGGACGCCGCCGGCACGGTTACCGTCAGTGTCGGGCCGCAACAGCTCGAATCGGGCGATCCGCTGGCCAACGTCAACGGCTCCGACTCGCTCGCGATCTTTGAGACAGACACGCTCTATCGCCTCAACCTGAGCGAGGGCGGCGCAGACGCGTACACCACGGCCTACGGGCCTTTGGCCGATTTCGTCACCATTAGCAGGTCTTGAGACATTACGGATTGTTGATTGCGGATGGAGTAACTCATCAACAATCAACGATCAACACTCAACAATCATCATGAACCTCCCCCCCACTGCCCTCATCATCGGAGCCTCCTCCGGCATCGGCGCCGCGCTGGCGCGCGAGTTCGCACGCAACGGATTGCGGCTGGCGCTCGTGGCGCGCCGCAAAGACCTTTTGGAAAAGCTGGCGCAGGAACTGAGCGCCGTCGAGACCCGCTGCTACGCCCACGACGTCGCCGAATACGACGAGGCGCCGGTGCTCTGGCAGCAGATCCTGCAGGACTTCGGCCGGGTCGACATCGTGGTCTACAACGCCGGCGTCCTGCTGCCGGTCGGGCCCGAGGAATACGACTTCGGCGCCGATAAGCGCATGGTCGAGATCAACCTGTTGGGGGCCATGGCCTGGCTCAACCCGGTCGCCCTGACGTTCGGCCGGACGGGGCGGGGCCACATTGTCGGCATCTCGTCGGTGGCCGGCGACCGCGGCCGGGTCGGCGCGCCCGGCTACAACACGACCAAGGCGGCATTGAGCACGTTCCTCGAGGCCCTCCGCAATCGGCTGACCAAGAAGGGCGTGCACGTCCTGACCGTCAAGCCGGGCTTCGTTCAGACCGACATGCTCAAGAACGCGCCCAAAACGTTCTGGGTGATCTCGCCCGAGCAGGCCGCCCAAGACATCGTCAAGGCGATCCATCGCCGGGCCCAGGTGGCTTACACCCCGGAGCGCTGGGGACTGCTGATGAACGTCATCCGCCACATCCCATCGTTTCTTTTCCGGCGCTTGAAGATCTGATTTCGGGGCGCTCGGGTCCGTGCACGCGCTCCGCTCGTCAACGAGGTAGTTGGACATGTCTGTTTCGCAATTGCCGCTCGAACGTCTCGATAAGGTCGAGAACTACGGGCATTCGCGCCACACTGTCGCCTATGTATACCGGCCGAACCAGGTGGCGCAGATCGAGGAAGTCTTCGCACTGGCGCGCCGCGCCGGCCTTTCGGTGGCCCTGCGCGGGGCCGGGCGCAGCTACGGAGATGCCGCCACGAACTCGGGCCAGGTCGTGCTCGACCTCCAGCGCATGAACCGGATCCTGAACTGGAACCCGGCCACCGGCGTAATCAAGGTCGAGCCGGGCGTGACGATCGCGCAGATCTGGCAGCATGTGCTCGAGGACGGCTACTGGCCGCCGGTGACATCGGGCACGATGTTCCCCACGATCGGCGGCGCGCTGGCGCACAACATCCACGGCAAAAACAACACCAAGGCCGGCACGCTCGGCGAACACGTGCTGGAGTTCACGGCCCTGCTCCCGAACGGTGAGCAGGTCACCTGCACGCCGACCGAAAACAGCGAGCTGTTCTACGCCTTGATCAGCACCGCCGGATTGTTGGGTGTGTTCACATCGGTGACGCTCAAGCTCAAGAAACTGCACACCGGCCTGGTCGACGTGCACGCCTGGGCGATGACGCATCTTGGCGAGATGATGCGCGACCTCGACGAGCGCAAGCACGAGTTCGACTACATCGTCGGGTGGGTCGACACGCTCGACCACAATGGGCGCGGCCAGATCCACGGTGCCAATTACGTTCACGACGCCCCCAACGCGGCCGAGACCCTGCGCCTCGACAAGCAGGTGCTGCCCGATACCTTCTTTGGCCTGGTGCCAAAGTCCACGTTGTGGATGTTCATGACGCCGTTCATGAACAACGTCGGGACGCGCCTGATCAACACCGCGAAGTACGTGTTCTCGGCCACTCTGGAGCAGCGCAAGATCTACCGCCAGTCGCTGGTTGAGTTCAACTACCTGCTGGATTACGTGCCGAATTGGGAGAAGTCGTATGGGCGCTCAGGCCTGATCCAATACCAGACCTTTATCCCGCTCGCGACGGCCACCGATGCCTACCTCGAGATGCTGCGTCTGGCGCAAAGACGCGGGATGCCGCCCTTCCTGGGCGTCACCAAGCGCCATCGCCCGGACAGGTTCCTGTTCACGCATGCCGTGGACGGTTACTCGTTCGCCATGGACTTCAAGGTGACCAACGCGGCCAGGCTTCAGAAGCTGTGCGAGGAGATGAGCGATATCGCGCTCGAAGCCGGTGGGCGGTTTTACTTCGCCAAGGACAGCACGCTCACACCCGGTCGCGCCCGCCGCTACCTTGGCGAGGAGACCCTGGCTAAATTCCAGGCGCTCAAGGCACAGTGCGACCCCGAAAACCTTCTGCAATCCGACCTGTATCGGCGGTTGTTAGTCTAGTAGTCAGGTAGTCGGTTCGTCGATTCTCCGACGCCCTGACGATCCGGCTACCCGACTACACCCGCGACCGCCCGGATCAGCGCCTTCACGTCAGCCACGGGGGCAGCAGGTGCACCGGGGGTCCAGGCCTGGGCCCAACGGATGAGGGGATGCCAGCGCCCGTCCTGTGTGGTCAACGCCCACTCGGCCGCGGCCGGCTTGGAAGCCATCTCACCGGCTTGAAATAACCTCAAGATTCGGCACATTGTCAGCACGGCGTACTGGCGATAGTCGTGGCGCTCGAGCAGGGTCACCTCGCCCAACATCGGCAACCACCACTCCCCGAAGTTGCCGCGCACAGCAGCCTGCAGGTCGTCCGCTGACACCGGGTCGATCAGGCCGGCCAGCGGTGGGCCGACGACGCTGACCGGGTGCGCGAGCAGCGTGTGTCGCTGGATCACCCAATCGGTGCCCAGACTGGCCCAGTAGATCTTGCCTTCATTGATGACGAGGAATGGACCGGCATCGGGTATGTGCCGACGCAGATCAACCAGCGGCACATAAGCACCCTCCAGCTTCGCGGCCCACTTGCCACAATCGACCTGCAGTCGACGATGCAATTCCTCGAGCGCAACGCCCTCTTCCGGCGACAGCGCTGAGCGAAGCACGACGATGAAGTCGACGTCGCTGGTTTCGGGTGTGAAACCGCCGGTGGCCAGCGAACCGTACAGGTACAGGCCGACGAAGTTCTCCCCCAGGATGGCGGCAGCCTCGCGATGCAGCCGGTCGAGTACGACGTCGACGCCCGTCGGGAAGATCATGGCTCACCCTCGGCCGCGTAGACCACCCGCCCTTCAGCGATGGTCAGTCGCACCGATAGATCGCCGTCGAGCAACACCAGGTCGGCGTCCTTGCCGATCTCGAGGCTGCCCTTTGAGGCAGCCACACCGATCGCGCGGGCGGCATTGAGGCTCGCCATCGGCCAGGCCTGATCGAGCGCGAGCCCGGTTGCGGCCATGACGTTGCGGAGCGCCTGGTCCAGCGTCAGGATGCTGCCAGCCAACGTGCCGTCGGGCAGCCGCACGGCGCCGTCGCGGACGTGCACGACGCGCGTATCGATCTCGTATTCGCCATCCGGCATGCCGGCGCCGCGGATGGCGTCGCTGATCAGGATGACCCGCTCGACGCCTTTGGCCTGCACCAGCACCCGCATCGCGGCCGGGTGAACGTGAATGTTGTCCGCGATCAACTCACAGGTCAGGTCGGGCAAGGCCAGCGCCGCGCCGACGACGCCGGGTTCGCGATGACCGAGCGGCGTCATTGCGTTAAAGGTGTGCGTCGTCTGGCGCAGTCCACGGGCAACGGCCACGACCATGTCGTCGTAGGTGGCGGCGGTGTGGGCGGCCGAGACCGTGATGCCGCGCTGCACGCAGGCGTCGATCAGCCAGCCGTTGCCAACGACCTCGGGCGCCAGCGCCAGCAGCCGCACCAGACCCGTGTCCAGGATCGGCTGGGCTTCCGCCGGGTCAGCCGGTCGGATCAAACGTGGATCCTGGGCCCCGCACTTGCTGACGTTGAGGTAAGGGCCCTCGATGTGGGCGCCCAGGATCGTGGCCCCATCCGCGGTTGGCCCAAGGCATTCAGCCACGACCCGCAACGCGTTCAGGATAGCGCCACCCGTGGCCGTCCAGGTCGTCGGCAAAAAGGCCGTTACCCCGTGCTGAGCAAAGAAACGCGCCATCGCGCGAAGGCCCGCGGGGTCGGCATCCATCACCTCATGGCCTACAGCGCCGTGGACATGCACGTCGATAAACCCTGGGGCGAGCGTCAGGCCGCGAGCATCGATGGCTTGCGACACGTATCCCGCGCCGAACACGGGCGGGATGCCCTGCCCCATCAAGCGGATCCGACGACCTTCGGTGAGAACCCAACCGATCGGCCAGGCTGTGAGCGGGGTGAGAACCTGAGCGTTGTGGAGGAGGAGACGGTGCATGGGCGAAGTGTAACGCATTCATCCTCCACCCCCTCCCGAGCCCCACCAACCGACAAGACATGCGCCCCGTGGCGCGGACCCCGGAGGGGAAGGGGACCCGACGCCTGTTCGTTGTCACTGGACTCCAAAATGCACTGAGGTGCGGCCGCCAGCGGCATGGGGCCTCTTCCAGTATGCCTGCTCGCCGGCGTTTGCCAGGTGTCCGGGGACCACCCGGATGAAAGTAGAGAGGGCCCAAAAGTTGCGGCGTGACGCCACGCCGGCTGAGCGCCCGCTTTGGTCAGCCGTTCGCACTCATGGATTAGCCGGCCCGTACTTTCGGCGGCAACCCATCCTCGACGGATTCATTGTGGATGGCTGCTGCGTCCGCGCCCGCATCGTCGTGGAGATCGACGGCGCACACCATGCTGAGCAGAGCGCCGCCGACGACCATCACGATCAGGCAATCGAGCGCTACGGCTTCCGGGTCCTGCGCTTCAGCAACGACGATGCATCGTAAGCTTACGCCGCTCCGCGGGAAGGGCTGGGTCGCGCGACCGCTTGTCGCTTTTGGGTCCCGGCAGCGCTTCCACGAATCGGCCTGACAGGATACGATCGGTCCGGATGGAGCCTGTGTCTGACCATCACGACCGCCTCATTTCACGTGAAGCGGGCCTGGGCGAGGCGCGCCGCCCCGACCAACACCGCGCGTGTTCCCAATTGCGCCGGATGCAGGCTGACCTGGCCCGGCCCGGGAAGCGGGTTCGCGCGCACGGCCGCCGTGAGCGTTGGCCACCATAGATCCCCCAGGTCCGCAACCCCGCCGCCAAGGATGACGGCCTGCGGATCCAGCACACAGATCAGACCGGCCAACGCCCCTCCAAGGATGCGCGCGCCCTCGACGATGACGTCGCTGGCAAGCGGCTCTCCGTTCCGCGCTCGCTCCGCGACCTGTCGCAGATCAACGGCATCCGACCGGCCCAGACGCTCTTGATACCGCGCAACGATGGCGGGCCCCGAGGCGTACGCTTCGAGATGCCCGTGTCCGCCGCAGTTGCAGCGCCGCCCACCGTTGACCTCGACGACCAGGTGGCCCAGCTCGCCGGCGCTATGCGTGGCGCCGGATCGGACCACGCCATCCACCACCAGTGCGCCCCCTACACCCGTGCCGATCGCCACAACCAGGAGGTCCGCGAACCCCCGCCCGGCACCCGCGTGGAGCTCGCCCAATGCCAGCACGTTGACGTCGTTATCAACGACAACCGGTAGACCCAATCCCGCTTGCAGCTCGGCGGCCAGGGCCGTTCCGGCCCAGCCCGGCAGGGTCTCGCCGGCATACACCACAACGCCATGAGCCGGATCGAGCGCGCCAGCCGCGCCGACGCCGACGGCTTTAGGTGCGAGCCCGTCGGCGCGGCCTGCCACGCAGACCTCCCGCGCGAGGTCGATGGTGGCGGCCACCACGGCCTGCGCCCCCGCCTGCGCCGGTGTCGGCGCCGTGCGATAGTGGCTCAGGGCGCCTTGCTGATCCGCCAGGGCCGCCGCGATTTTCGTTCCCCCGATATCGATCGTCAGGACCTGCATCGTCTCTTCTCAACGGAACCGGCTGGCGCGCCCGGCCGTGAGCCGATAGTAATCGGTCCACGGCAAAACCGCCAAACCCGGGTGCTCTGCATTCACCATCCGACAATTTCGCCACACTTGATCGGGTCCCACCAGGCGGATGAAAACCATTACAGCGCCGATCAGAGAACCGAGCATCCCATCCTTTTGATGCAGCGACAGAAGTTGGGTATTGACTTACCTGTTTTTAGTATGCTAAGGTGTTCAGGCTGACTCAACAACAGTCAGACTCTTTAGGAAGGCAGGCGCAACGGATGGTTCATTTCGGTTTCATAACCCTCGCGCGCGTGATTGCTGGCACCAGCGGTCGCGCCTTGTCGTATTGCGCCTACTGCCCCTGAAGTCCTAGTCATTTGACCTTCAGGCCGTGGGCGCAGATGTGCCCACGGCCTTTTTGTTTCTCTACGCCGTCGCCGTGGCCACATTTCGTGTCCACGGCGTTTTTGTTTGTGCCGATCGTGGGTTCTGGAGGAGAGAGAAATGCCCGCTCATACCTGCGCCCTGCCCGACCCGGATGTCGCCGTCCGGATCCACCAGGCTTTGAAAACGTTCGGCGATTCGGGTTGGCGCTGGCCGTCGGGCCCGCGCACAGCCGCGAAAGTTGCCGTGGATCATGTCTCGCTCAACATCCAGCGCGGTGAGATCTTCGGCGTTTTAGGCCCAAATGGCAGTGGAAAGTCGACCTTGATCCGGTTGATCTCGACCCTGCTGCTGCCCGATGGCGGCGACGTCCAGGTCTTCGGCCACGACGTCGTCCGCGAGGCGCGGCGCGTGCAGACCCTGATCAACCGCGTCTCAGTCGAGGCCAGCTTTTTCAAAAAGCTCTCGCCGCTCGAGAACCTCATGTACGGTGCCCGGCTTTACGGCCTGGGCGCGCCCGAGGCTCGCGACGGTGCGCGCCGCATCCTGATCCGTCTGGGCCTGGAGCCCGCGGTGCTCGAGCAGCCGATGGAGGAGATGAGCCGGGGCATGCAACAGAAGGTCGCGATCGCGCGTGCCTTCCTGAGCAGCCCGATCTTGCTGTTGCTCGACGAGCCCACTACCGGCCTGGATCCGCGCTCGAAGCGTGAGGTCCAGACCTTCGTGCGCGAGCTGCGCGACACGCACGACGCGACCGTGCTGCTGACCACGCACGACATGGTCGAGGCCGAAGCGCTCTGCGATCGGGTCGCGATCATTCACGGTGGTCGGATCGTGGCGCTCGACACGCCCGAGGCCCTCAAAGCCGCGGCGCCGCGTCTGAACGGACACAGCCCGACGCTAGAGGACGTCTTTCTGTCGCTTACCGGTGCCCAACTCGTGGAGTTCGTCGATTAGTCAGGTAGTCGGGTCGTCAGGCAGTCCTGCAAGACTGCCGACTACCCGGCTTTTTGACGAAGCAATCACCCGACCAAACGACTACCTGACTATCGGACGACTATCATGTTTTCCAAGCAACTCTTCGAAAGCGAACACGTGCGCCTGACGGCGCTCGAACCGGATGTTGATGCACCCGTGATCGCCGGCTGGCACGCCGATCGTGACTTCGTCCATCGTCTGACGCGCGGACCGGCCCGACCGCTGGCCCCCCTGCAAGTGCGTGCGCAACTCACACGCGAGGCCCAGGAGTCGCGTGAGAAGCAGCGGCGCTTCGATTTTGCGATCCGGCTCAAGACCGACGAGCGCTTGATCGGCCTGGTCGGGCTGCGCGATGTGCTCTGGAACCACGGCGAGGCTCGACTTTCGATTGCCGTCGGTGCTCAGGCCGATCGCGGGCTCGGCTACGGGGCCGCAGCCCTGGACCTGATTCTGCGCTACGCGTTCTCCGAACTCAATCTATATCGGGTCTGGCTGGAACTGGGCGCCGACAATCCGGAGGCCGTGCGTTTTTTTGAGCGGCACGGTTTCGTGGTCGAGGTCCGCCGGCGCCGGGCGCTGCTGCACGCCGGACAGCGTTTTGACGCGCTGCGCCTCAGCCTGCTGCGCGAAGAGTGGCTGGGCCAACCCGTGCCCGAACCGGCCGATCTCGGGCCGGCGGCGGCGGCGGTGCCGCTCCCCACGCAACCGCGAGTGCGCCTGGTGGCCTTTGACACCGAAGCCGCGGCCGAGGCCGAGCGACGTTGGTGGAGCGACTCCGAATTCGGGCACTTTCAGGACTACGACATCTGGCGGCCGCGGTCGCGGCAGCAGTCCGAGGATGAGGTCAAGGAAATGCTGGCGGTCGACCCGGGCAGCTTCCCGTTTCACCTGCGGCTGGCGGTCGACGATCGCCTGATCGGCTTCCTGGGTCTGTGGGTCGACTGGCCCAACCGCGAGGCCTGGCTTGGGGTCGGCATCGGCGAACGCGACTGCTGGGGCCAGGGCTACGGCACCGAAGCCGTGCAGATCGCGATCGCGTTTGCTTTCGACGAGCTCGGTCTGGACCGGGTCTCGCTCGATGTTCTGGCCGCTAATCCGCGCGGTTTGCGCGCTTATCAAAAAGCCGGTTTTGTCATCGAAGGCCGCATCCGCCGCCGCAATCACTACGGCGGGACGCGGATCGACGACATCTGTATGGGGATAGTCAAGTCGTCAGGTCGTCAGCGGGTCGACTACCCGGCTACCTGACTAAGAGACTACAAGACAAAACGCCATGTCCACCCTTGTCCGCGAGCTGAAGGCGAGCTACGCCTTCATCGAGCGCAATTACTACATCGTCAAGCGCTACTGGGCCTGGGAGTTGGTCTGGCTGGTGTACACCGTCGCCAACAGCCTGAGCATCAGCTTCATCGGCGTCGGCGCCGGCCAGGTCAGCGGCGGCACGGGCATCGACACGTCCTATCTGGTGCTCTATCTGGCGATCGGCACGATCGTCTGGCGGTATCTGTCGGTGATCTTCTACTGGGTCACCGACGTGGTCGGCATGGAGCGCTGGGAGGGCACGATCGAGTACACGCTGATGGCGCCGATCACGCGCCTGATGCACATGCTCGGTCAGACCGCCTTTGCCGTGCTCTACAGCCTGGTGCACACGGCCGTGGTGCTGGCCGTGACCGTGTTGTTCTTCGACATCTCGTTGCAGAACGCCAACCTGCTTGGCTTCCTGATGCTGCTGATCGCCGGAAGCCTGTCATTTATCGGGATCAGCGTCTTCGGCGCGATCCTGCCCCTGCTCTTTCCGGAGCGCGGCGCGCAGATGACGCACCTGATCATCGCCGGGATGCTGCTGGTCAGCGGCGTGTACTACCCGGTGACCGTGCTGCCCGGTTGGTTGCAACCGTTTGCGTATCTCTCGCCTGCCACCTATGTGCTTGACGGCGCGCGCGAGACCCTGCTCAACGGCGCCGACACCACGAGCCTGTGGCCCTTCATCTGGCCCCTGTTGCTGATGGGCGGCGTCGCCATCCCGGCCGGTCTGTGGGCCTTTCGTGAGGCCGAACGCTACGCCAAGCGGACCGGGAAACTGCATCGGAACGGATAAGGCGATTGCTGATTGTTGATTTCTGATAGAGCGTCAATCGGTAATCAGAGATCAGCCAGACATGGAGAGACCTGAATATGACCACCATCACCCTCCGGGCCTTCACCGGCCCGACGGATTTTCCGATCATCACCGACCTGATCAACGCCGGTTTCGCGGCGGCTGAGTTCCCGGCCATCGAGAGCGTCGAGGAGACTCAAAACGCATACGCGCATCTCGAGAATTGCGATCCTGTCAGGGACGTGAGGCTGGCCGAGGACGGCGCGGGCACCCCTCTGGGCTATGCCCGGCTGTATTGGATCGATGACCAGGAAGGTTTGCGGCGCTACCAGCTGAGCTTGAACGTTGGGCTCCAGGCTGAGCGCGCCGGCGCGGCCGCCGCCCTGCTGGAGTGGGCCGGCGATCATGTCCGGGCGTTGATGACCAAGAACCCGACCGAGAGGCCGACGGTGCTCCAGACCTGGGTCATCAATGAAGCGAAACCCGCCGAACGCATGGCGCTGCTCAGCACCAACGGCTTCGAGCCTGTGCGCTATGGGTACTTCATGGTGCGCGATCTGCGCGAGCCGATCGAGATCCCGGAGCTGCCCGACGGCCTGTACGTGCGCCCGGTGACGCCGGCCGACGACCGACCGGTCTTCGACGCCCTGCATGAGGCTTTCCGCGATCATTGGGGCTATGCCCCGCCACCGGACTTCGACTCCGATTTCGACGAGTGGCGAAGCTGGCCGCTCCGGAATCCGGATCTGTATCAGGTGGCCTTTGCCCGCAACGGCGACGGCCAGGAACAGGTGGCGGGCATGGTCCTCAATTTCATCGCCGAGGAGGACAACCGCGTCTACGGCTTGAACCGGGGCTGGGCCGATCCAATCTGCGTGCGGCGGCCCTGGCGCAAGCGCGGCGTGGCCCGCGGGTTGATCATGCGCAGCCTGCGCCTGCTGGCAGATCGCGGTCTGACCGAGGCCGCGCTGGGTGTCGACACGCAAAACCCGAACGGCGCGCTGCACCTGTATGAAAGCTGCGGCTTCCGCGCAACGTCGCGTTCCGTAACGATGAGAAAAACACTGTGATCGCCTTTCGACCCTACCGCGATCTCGCCGACCTCCAGGCCATGCTGGCCGTGCTCAGTGCAGGCGCAGCGGCCGACACGCGCGCGTTCTACCCGCACCCGGGCGATCTGAGTTGGTGGCTGTTCTACACCGACAACCCGGCGCCGCTCGAGGAACGCGCATGGCTGTGGGAAGCGGATGGGGCCGTCATCGGCTGGACTGTGTTCACCGTGTCCGAGGGCCTGTTCGATCTGTTCGTTCATCCGGCATGGCTCGGGCGCCCGGAATACGCCGAGATGCACGCAGCGTCGGTCGCTCACCTGGCGGGGCGGGTCCGGGCGAAGGGCGGAAGCACGGTCGGGACGATGTGGATCTCGGCAGAGGACACCGATCGATTGCGGGTACTGGCGGATCAGGGGTTCGCCGCGTGCCCCGGCGGGCGCGGGATGCATCTGGTCAAGCTGAGTCAGTCGCTGGAGAGCCCCCTGGCGCCGGCCGAACTTCCGGAGGGATGTGCGGTTCGTGCGGGCTTCGGTGAGTCGGACCTCGAGGCGCGAGCTCGCCCGCAGGCCGCTGCCTTCAAGACAAAACTATCCTGGGAGCACTACCTGGCACGGTACCGGCGCTTCATGGGCTCGCCCGTCTACGCCAGCGCCCACGATACAGGTCTGGTACTGGCGGACGGCACGTTTGCCGCGGTCACAATCTGGTGGGTGGATCCTGTCAACCAGGTCGGGCACTTCGAGCCCGTCGCCACCCACCCCGACCTGCATCGCCGCGGCTTTGGGCGCGCGCTCTTGCGCGACTGTCTGCGGCGCATGCAACAGCTGGGCCTGAGAAAGGCCACGGTCTGCGCCGACGCCGATAACGCAGGCAACATCACGTTCTACAGGGCGTGCGGGTTTGAGGTCGCCGATCGCTTGATCGACTTCGAGCGGACCCTCGAACCCGAACGCTAAGGGAAGGACCTATGTCAATCGCCATCACCTGGCCCGCTGGTTATCGGGCTCGCCTATACAACGGCCCTGACGATCTGCCGACGTTGGCCGGCGTGCTGAACGCCAGCGAGGCCGCCAACGGATGCGAGTACGTCATCTCGCCCGAACAACTCGCGCACGACTACAGCCACGTCCAGCGTTGCGACCTCAAGACCGATCTGTTGATCGTCGAGACCGTCGCCGGGCCGCCGGTCGCGTATGCTCGCGTGTTTTGGGATCAAGAGCTGGATGGGCTGCGCCGTTACGGGATCGTCTGCCACATCCTGGCCGAGCATCGGGCGACCCTGGCGGCGCCCATGTTCGACTGGGCCGAGGCGCGCATCCGGGCCATCGCGACCGCGCAGGCCTATGCGGGACAGCAGGTCTTTCAGACCTGGTGTGAGAACGAGGCGGGCATGGGCTGGCTGATCGAGCAGCTCGAGGCGCGCGGGTATGCAGCCACGCGCTACGGCTACCTGATGCTGCGCGATCTAGCGGAGCCCATCGCCGACGACGACCTGCCCGATGGGCTGACCAGTCGGCATGGCACGCCCGACGACCTGCGTCCGATCTGGGACGCGATGCTGGAAGCCTTTCGCGATCACTGGGGTTTTCGCGAACACACCGAGGCCGACTACCAGGCCTGGATCAAGCAACCCGAGCTCGACCCCAATCTGTGGCAGGTAGCGTGGGCCGGGGACGAGGTCGCCGGCATGGTGCTCAACTTCGTGCCGCGTGAGGAAAACGAGGCGCTCGGGTTGAGCCGCGGCTGGACCGACCCGATCTGCGTGCGGCGGCCCTGGCGTCGACGCGGCGTGGCCCGCGCTCTGATCCTGAAGAGCCTGCACATGTTTCGCAAGCTGGGCTACAAAGAAGCGGCGCTCGGCGTCGACACCCAGAACCCGAACCGCGCGCTGCAGTTGTACGAAAGCTGCGGCTTCCGGCCGTATCGACGGAGCGTCACCCTTCGCCGCGAGCTGGTGCTCGAGCCGGCGGCTCAGGAGCTGGCATGACCCCGGTTGTCGAACAGGCGCTGAGTCGCTACGCCCTGGCCGCGCCCAAGGCCCGTCTGCTGGCCCACCACACCAACACGCTCTTCCGCGTCGAGGCGGCGCAGGAGCGTTACGTGCTGCGCGTCAGCGCACCAGGTCTGCGGACAGAGCTGGAGATCCGGTCTGAGCTGGCCTGGCTGGCCGCGCTGACGCGTGACACGGACCTGATCGTCCCTGAGCCGGTCGCGACCCGCAACGGCCAACGCGTGATCACGGCCGGCGCCGGGCCCGATGCCCGGTTCTGTGTGCTCTTCAAATGGGTGCCGGGCCGGGTCGTCGGCGAGCGGGTCACAGCCGGGTTGCTGCGCGAAGCCGGATCGGCGCTGGCTCGACTGCACGACCACGCCGAACGCTTCAAGCCGCGCGGCGCGTTCAGCACGACCCGGCTCGACCGGGCCTGGCCCTTCGGCGCACCCGACATGCTCTCGCACGACCGACGCCTGCCAGGTTGGCCCAAAGCACGGCGCGCTTTGCTGCTCGAGGCTGCCGCGCGTGTGCAGACCTGGTTCGACGGCCTATACACCGACCCGCGCGGGCTGCGCTTTCTACACCTCGACTTTCACCCGGGCAACTGGAAGCGCGTCGATGGCCAGCTGGCCGTGCTCGACTTCGATGACACGCGTTGGGCGTATCCAGTGCAGGATCTGGGCATCGCGCTCTACTACCTGTTAGACGGCCCATCCGAGCCGGTCCTGATGGGTGCTTTCCTCGACGGGTATGCGCGGGTGCGACCTTCGGCCGTGCCCGATGCCGGCGAACTGCAGCTGGCCGTCATCGCGCGCCAGCTCGACCTGCTGAGCTATGTCATGGCGCACAACGTCCTGGCCGGCCCGGACCTGACCCGTTGGCTGGGTGTGGTTGAGGGGCGGCTGCGCCGAATCATGAAATAGGAGGTCGTTGACGGAGGGTGGGGCTGGAGCTGTAGCTCCAGCCCCACCCTCCGTCATCGAATGGAATATGGGAATCATCAGCGGCAAAATCCTGCAACTGAACGGCTGGCCGGAAGGCCCGATTATCCGCATTGCGAAGGAGGCCGCTGACGTGCTCTGGCGCGGCGGACTGGATCGCGATCAGGTGCTCGAGCGCCTGGCTGCCGTACGCGTCAATCCGACGGGCTATGTCGGCGACGCCGACCTGGGCGCGCTCGCGCAGGCCTGGCTCGACGCTCAGGCCGAGGACGAGGCCGAGGAGGCGCTGGCCCTGCGCGACGCGCCCCTGCCCTACCGGATTTGGGGCCGCGCGTTCATCGATACAGCCGCGCTGGCACAGATGGACAACGCGATGCGTCTGCCCGTGACAGCCGCCGGCGCGCTCATGCCCGACGCACACGTTGGCTATGGCTTGCCGATCGGCGGCGTGCTGGCCACCGAGGGCGCCGTCATTCCATACGCGGTCGGGGTCGATATCGCCTGCCGGATGCGGCTGTCGATCTACGAGATCAGCCCGATCGTGCTCGACCAGCGTCCGAAGGAGTTCGCCCAGGCCATACTGACCCAGACGCGCTTCGGTGCTGGCGAGGCCTTCAAAGGCCGGGATCGGCGCGAACATGCCGTGCTCGACGATCCTGAGTGGCGCGCGACCGGATTGCTGCGCCGGCTGCACGACACAGCGATAGGCCAGCTCGGCACGTCGGGCGGCGGCAATCACTTCGTCGAGTGGGGGCGCTTCGACCTGCGCGAACCCGACCAGCGCCTCGGCCTCGAGCCCGGCACGTATCTGGCGCTCCTGTCACACAGCGGCTCGCGCGGCGTCGGCTATCAGATCGCTGACGCGTATTCGAAGCTCGCCATGCGTTTGCGCCCGAACCTCGACCCGGCCGTCAAGCACCTGGCCTGGCTCGACATCGATGGCCAGGAGGGCCAGGAGTATTGGCTTGCCATGAACCTGGCCGGGCGGTTTGCGTCGGCCAATCACGCCGTGATCCATCGCGCGGTTGCTCAGGCGGCCGGGCTGACGGAGGCCGCGTCGGTCGAGAACCATCACAACTTCGCCTGGCGCGAGCGCCTGCCCGACGGTCGCACGGTCTTCGTCCACCGCAAGGGCGCGACTCCGGCCGGCCCCGGCGTGCTTGGCGTGATCCCGGGCAGCATGGCGGACCCCGGTTACGTGGTGCGCGGACGCGGCCAAGCCGAAAGCCTCAACTCGGCCGCCCACGGCGCCGGCCGTCAGATGAGCCGCAAAAAGGCTTTCGACTCGATCAGCAAGCGCGAGCGCGATGCCTATCTCGAAGCCCGCAACGTGCGTCTGCTGGGCGGCGGCCTCGACGAGAGCCCACAGGCTTACAAACGCATCGAAGACGTCATCGCCGCCCAGAGCGATCTGGTCGAGATCGTCGGCAAATTCACACCCCGCATCGTGCGTATGGCCGACGACGGAAAAGACTGGTGATTGGATTGCTGATTGACCATCAATCAGCAATCAACAATCAGCAATGCTCTGAACATGCAAACGTATCTAACCTTCGTAGACGATCCCTCCTTTGAAGCCCAATGTGACCACCTGGCCGGCGTGGCCTGGCCGGAGTTCATGCTGCATGACCCCAATGCGAACTGGTTCGACGTGGTCTATCGTCGCTTTCCGGAGTGCCAGGTGGTGCTGAAGGATGCGGCCGGTGCGCCGGTGGCCTTCGGGAACACCGTCCCGATCTGGTGGAGCGGGCGCGCGCAGGATCTGCCGGATGCGGGCTGGGGCGCCGCCATCGCCCGCGGCGCGCGCGGCAAGCGCGCCAACACGCTCTGCGCGCTGCAGGCCATGGTCCGACCGGAGCATTGGGGCGCGGGCTGGAGCAGCCGCATCATCCAGGCCATGCGCGCCGTGGCCGCGCAACGCGGCTACCGCTATCTGGTCGCGCCGGTCCGGCCGAATCAGAAACACCTCTACCCGCTGATCCCGATCGAGCGCTACATGCGCTGGACCCGTCCTGATGGCCTGCCCTTCGATGCCTGGTTGCGCGTTCATGTGCGGCTGGGGGCGCGGATCGCCAAAGCCGCCCCGCGCTCGATGCGCATCGCGGCCGGCGTGGCCGATTGGGAGGCCCGCACCGGCCTGACCTTCCCGGCCAGCGGCGAGTACATCGTGCCCCAGGCGCTGGCTCCGTTGCGCGTCGACAGGGCCCGCGATCGGGCCGTATACGTCGAACCGAATGTGTGGGTGATCCATCCACTCACCGCGCCTGCCGAATCATTAAAGAGATAAACGACTGAGAGTTCTTTCATGACGACACTTCCAATCACCCTTGCCGATCAGCTCGTGCTGCGGTGCGCGACCCCGGCCGACGCCGACGCGCTGGCCGCCTTCAACGCCGGCATCCATGCCGCCGAAGACCCCGAACCTGTCAAAGAACGCCTGGCCGACTGGACCCGCGATCTGGTCAGCCGGCCGCACCCGACCGTGGCCCCCGAGGACACACTGGTGGTTGAGGATTGCGCGACTGGCCGGATCGTCTCGACGACCTGTCTGATTTCCCAAACCTGGACCTACGCCGGCATCCCGTTCAAGGTCGGGCGCCCTGAACTTGTCGCCACCCGCGCCGACTACCGCAACCGTGGCCTGGTGCGGCGCCAGTTCGAGATCCTGCACGAGTGGTGTGCCGAGCGCGGACAACTGGTTCAGGCCATTACCGGCATCCCATGGTATTACCGCCAGTTCGGCTACGAGATGACCGTCAACCTCGGCGGCACCCGCATCGGCTTCGGCCATCAGGTGCCCGGCCTCAAGGATGGCGAAACCGAGCCTTATTCGATCCGCCCGGCCACGCCGGAAGATCTGGCGTTCATCGCCGAGGTCGACGCCTTCGGTCACGAGCGCGATCTGTTGTACTGTCAGCGCGACGCTGCCGCGTGGCGTTACGAACTTGATGGACGCCAGAGCCGCAGCATGAGCCACCGAGTCCTGGCCGTGATCGAGGCTGCGGAGGGTGAGCGGGTCGGCTACATTGCCCATCCACCATATACGATGCACAACGGACAGGGGCTCGCGGCTTATGAACTCAAGGCGGGCGTGTCGTGGCTGGCCGTGACGCCGAGCGTCATCCGTTACCTCTGGGCGACCGGCCAGACGCATGCAGCAGCGGAGGGCGGCACCTGCGGAGCCTGGGCCCTGGCTCTGGGCGAACGCCACCCGGCCTACCAGGTTCTGCGCGGTCGGCTGCCGGTGGATTGGCCGCCCTACGCGTGGTATCTGCGTGTGCCGGATCTGCCCGCTTTCCTGGGCGTCATCACGCCGGTGCTCGAGCAACGATTGGCCGGTTCGATCGCCTGCGGGCACACCGGCGAGTTCAGGCTCAACCTGTATCGAAGCGGATTGTTGTTCCGGTTCGAGAGCGGCGCTCTGACCGTGGCGCCCTGGCAGCCCACACCGGAGTCGAGAGGCGATGGCGCCTTTCCGGATCTGACGTTCCTGCATCTGTTGTTCGGGCATCGCACGCTGGACGAGATCCGGCAGTTGCGGCCCGATTGCTACGTGGATCACGACTCCGTCCGCGTCATCCTGGAGGCTCTCTTCCCGAAACAGGTGTCTGATCTCTGGCCCATGAGTTGACAATGGGCGCGCGATCGAGGTCGGAGTCGGGAGAAATTTAAGGTTGAGTCGTTCGCCGCAGAAATCGACCGGTTGGCAAAGACGGGGCCGATCCGCACCTGTAGGATCGGCCTATTTCCGGTGCATCGGCGGCTTTACACCTACAGCCGGCGCGAATTGGTCCTGCAAAATCCGGCGTTTCGCAGCATAATTCGGTGTCAATCGGTCGACATTCCTAGACACACAAGTGAGGCCTGTATGGTGGCATCGCGTCGGCTTTTGCAGGGCATCGGGCTCCTTGCCTGTGCGCTGGTCATCATCGCCTGCTCGGGCACACCCACACCTTCCGCGTTGACCGCTACGGCGGCGCCGCCGCCCACGGCTGTCGTCAACGGCCCCACCGCGACGCCGGCGCCCACGGAAGTTGGCGACGCGACGCCGACCGAGCCGGCGCCGACCGAGGAAAAGCCCACCGAGCCGACACCCACCGAAGTCGTCCCAACGCCGACCCCCACCGACGTTCAGCCCACCCCAACGCCCGAGACGTCCACCGGCGGCGGCGACACCGAATGCACCAATGTCCTGGCGTTTTTCGAGGATGTGACCATCCCCGACGGCACTCCGATCCGCCAGGGTGAATCGTTCACGAAGACCTGGCGCGTCCGCAACGAGGGCACGTGCTCGTGGCAGGGCTATTCCCTGATCTTCGTCGGCGGCGAGCAAATGAACAGCGCGCCCGTGACGGCGCTCGAGGCCACCATCAAGCCGCGCGAGGTCGCCGATCTCTCGGTCGATCTGACCGCACCAAAGCGAGGCGGCGAATATGTCGGCCAGTGGATGATGCAAGACTCAGCCGGAAAACGCTTCGGCGTCAGCCCGGGCGCGAACGGCACGCTCTACACGCAGATCGTTGTGAACTACAGCGGCAACGAGGTCTCTGTGGGCAACCAGACCGTCTCCTCCGTGCCGCCGTCGCCCGCGATCGGCCAGTGCGGCACCAGCGGCAACAGCGGTTTCGAAGCCGCGGTGCTGCAACGCTTCAACGCCGCCCGGGCCGCAGCCGGGCTTGCCCCGCTCAGCCTGGCCGGCGAGCTTTACAACGCAGCCGCCATCCACAGCGTCGACATGGCCTGCGCGGGCTACATCGGACACTCCGGCACGGACGGCAGTTCGCCCAAGAGCCGGGTCCAGGCCCAGGGCTTTGCCAACTGGAACGCCGCGGTCGAGAACGTCTATGGCTGGAGCGACGCCACACCCGACACCGCGTTCGACTGGTGGTGGAACAGCCCCATCCACCACGCCGCCATCATGAACCCCAATCACTCGCTGGTCGGGATCAGCTACGTCCTCGATCCGGGAAGCAATACGGGCTACTTCACAGCCGTCTTTGCGCGACCATGAACCCGGACGTGCTCATCGTCGGCGCCGGAGCGGCCGGCCTGGGCGCGGCGCAAACGCTGCGCGCCTGCGGTCGCACGTCGCTGGTGCTCGAGGCCCGCGACCGTGTCGGCGGCCGGATCTGGACCGAGACCATCGGTGGCGTGCCGGTCGACCTTGGCGCGGCCTGGATCCACGGCTACGAGCGCAACCCGCTCCGCCCCTTGGCCGAGGCCGCGCGCCTGAGGCTGGTCCGCAGCGACACACCTGACCTGGGCGCGCCGTACCGGCTCTACGCCGCTGATGGGCGCGAATGGAGCCGCGCAGAAAGGGATGCGCTCGAGCACGTCTACGCTGACGTGCAGAGCCGGCTCGAGATGACGGCGGCCGAGTGGCGCGCGACCGGCCAGCACAACCGATCGCTGGGTGATGCCCTGGCCCACGCCTCTGTGCCCGATGAATGGCGCGTCGCGGTCGAGTACAAACTGCTGTCCGAGGTCGTGCACGAATATGCCGATGACCTCGGGGCCCTTTCGGCGACCGCCTTCGACGACGACCCGACCGCGACCCTGTTTGGCCCGCACGATATGCTGCCGGTCGGCACCGGCTATGCGCCCCTGCTGAGCCAGATGGCCGGTGGGATCGAGATCCGTCTGAATCAGGTTGCCACGGCCGTCTCGGTCGAAACCGAATCGGTCACCGTGACTCTGGCGAGCGGCGAACAACTCTCGGCGCCGCGCTGCATTGTGGCTCTGCCGTTGGGCGTCCTCCAGGCCGGGCTGATCGCTTTTGCGCCCGAGCTGCCCGACGCTCAACGCAACGCCCTGGCCCGGCTCGAGGCCGGCGTGCTCGACAAGCTCGTGCTCGTCTTTCCGCGCGTGCAGTGGCCGCTCGATGTGGATTGGTTCGGCCTGCTCACACCCGAGACCGAACGCTGGTGTCAGTGGGTCAACCTGGCCCGGCACTGCGACGCACCAATCTTGATCGGCGAGCTGGCCGGCGCGTTCGCCCGGCGGGCCGAGACGTGGAGCGACGAGACCATCGTGGGCTCGGCCTTGAGCGCTGTGCGCCGCATGTTCGGCGCCGATCTGCCCGAGCCGGTCGCCGTGCGTCGCACACGCTGGCTGCAGGATCCGTTCGCGCGCGGCTCCTACGCCCATCTGCCGCCCGGGGCGCGCGCCTCGGACCGCGATCTGGTTGCGGCGCCGCACCGCGAGCGTCTGTTCTTCGCCGGCGAGCACACCTACCGCCACTGCCCCACCAACGTCCACGGCGCCTGGTTGAGCGGCGTGCGCGCCGCCACGCACTGCCTCGGCTGACCCGGTTGGTTTGACGGCCCCGCGCGGTCGGGATGCCTTGAGCCTGCCAGGCCAAAACGCCCGCCCCGCCGGAAGCCGTACATGCACACACATTTCCAGTCAATCGCAGCTATATCGCGAGGATCGTTTTTTGCCGCGCATCTGGCGGATTGAGTTACTGCTCAGCCAGCGGGAAGTTGGGCGAAAAACAGGGTAGTGGGGGGGGGGGGGGGGGGGGCCCGCCCCCCCCCACCCCCCACTACCCTGTTTTTCGCATGTTTCTGCCCGGCGGGGCTGAACGGTCTGATAATGCCACATTCACAGGAAACGCGTTGGCACGAAAGCACCCAACTCGTGGCAAACCGCTTCTGCGTCACTCCAGATGCGATTGCCCTGCACAGATGCCCGCCCGGCATTCGCCCTGGGGCGATTTCGACTACAATTAAGGTTCTGAGTCTGATCGAGCGAAATCCCCATGTCCCTAGTAGCCCTTTCCGGCGTCGGCCTCTCGTTCGGCGCGTTCGACGTCTTCCAGGGCGTCACTGCCGCCGTCCCTAACGATGGCCGCGTCGGCCTGATCGGCCCGAACGGCATCGGCAAGACGTCGTTGCTGATGATCATCGCCGGCCTGAGCGCGCCGACCGTCGGTCAGGTGACGACAGCGCGCGGGCGGCGCCTCGGCTACCTGCGCCAGGAAGCGGCCGATGCCTTCGCCGATCACGACAACTCGCTCTGGGACGAGATGCTCGGTGTCTTCAGCGATCTGCGCGCGCAGGAGGTTCGCCTGCGCGAGATGGAAGCCCAGATGGCCGCCGGCGATCACTCGCCCGCGCTGATGACCGCCTACGGCGAAGCTCAGGCCGCTTTCGAGCACGCCGACGGCTATGGCATGGACCAGCGCATCAAGCTCACGCTGCAGGGTCTGGGCTTCAAGCCCGAGCACTATGGCCAATCGCTGCGCCAGTTCTCGGGCGGTCAGAAGACCCGGGCGCTCCTGGCGCGGCTACTGCTCGAGCGGCCCGAGTTGCTGATCCTCGACGAGCCCACCAACCACCTCGACAGCGATGCGGTCGAATGGCTCGAGCACACCCTGGCCGACTGGCCCGGCGCGTTGTTGATCGTCAGCCACGACCGCTACTTCCTCGACAACGTCGTCAACACCGTTTGGGAAATGGATCGGGCCGGGCTCGAGGTCTACCGCGGAAACTACAGCGCCTATCTCAAGCAGCGCGAGGAGCGCTGGGAGCGCGCGCTCGAGGTCTACGTCGAGGAGATCGCGCGATTGCGCAACGAGCATGACTTCGTTCAGCGCAACATCGCGCGGGCCACGACCAATGCCCGCGCCGTGGGTGTGCTCAAGCGCCTCAGCCGCGACATCGTCATCGCCGAGCGGCTGGGCGTGCCGGCGCTGCGTAGCAACCTGAATTGGTCGCAGCTCGGCTTCGGCGCCGTGACACCGCTCGGGGTCGACGACGCCATCCGGCGCATCAACGCCCTGCCCGCCCCGCTCGGGCCGAGCCGGCGCAAGATCAACATCCGCCTGCGGCAGGGCCGGGCCAGCGGCGAACGCGTGCTGCAGACCAAGGTGCTCGAGGTCGGGTACGCCGACGCGCCGGCGCCGCTCTTCAAGGCGCCCGACATCGAGCTGTGGCGCGGCGAGTGCGCGGCCATCATCGGCCCGAATGGCGCCGGCAAGACCACGTTTCTCAAGACCTTGATCGGCGGGCTGGCCCCGCTCGGCGGCGAGCTCAAGTGGGGCGCCGGAATCAAGATCGGCTATTTCGCCCAGACCCAGGAATCGCTCAACCCCGAGGCGACCGTGCTGGACGAACTGTTCCGGCACAAGGCCTTGCCCGAGGGCGAGGCCCGCAACCTGCTCGGCGCCTTTCTGTTCCGCGGCGACGACGTCTTCAAGCAGATCAAGATGCTCTCGGGCGGCGAACGCGGCCGCCTGGCGCTGGCGATCCTCACGCTCGAAGGCGCCAACCTGTTGCTGCTCGACGAGCCCACCAACCACCTCGACATCCCGGCCCAGGAGGTCTTGCAGGACGTGCTCGAGGCCTTTGAGGGCACGGTGTTGCTGGTCTCGCACGACCGCTATCTGGTCGACCGGCTGGCGACCCAGATCTGGGAAGTGCGCGGCGGCTCTTTGACGCTCTTTAGCGGCAACTACAAGGAGTTCGTGGCTGCGCGCGAGCAGGCGGCCTCCGGCAGCGCGCCGAGCGATGGCGCCGTACCCAGCAAGATCAAGGTCGAAGCCCCCAAGGCGACGCCAACCCCGGCGAACCCGGCCCGTACCCGCCCGGATAAAGAAGCCAAACGCAAGGCGCAGACCCTGGCCACGCTCGAAAAGCGCATCCACGAGCAGGAGGCCCGTCTCAAGGGTCTGCATGAGGCGATCCAGTCGGCCGGCAGCGATTTCGCGCAAGCCCGCACGCTCAGCCTCGAGTACGCGGGCACACAGCAGGAGCTGGATGCGCTCCTGGCCGAATGGGAACGCCTGGCCGATTAATCACCGCACAGGGGGATCATCATGAGCGGCTTCCGACCGTTGACGCGCGCCGACCTCCCCGTATTGCTCAATCTGTTGTTGGCGGCCAACCGGGCCGATGGAAATGCCACAAGCGAGACGCTGGCGGATCTCGATCACGAATTCGAAGACCCCTGGTCCGATCCCGCCCATGACGCAATCGTGCTGCCGAGCCCCGACGGGGCGCTCCACGGTTTTGGGCGCGTGTTTGTCAACCCCAGCCCCAACCCTGACCCCGACAGCGCCGCTTTTTTGGCCTATAGCGTTGATCCAATCGCGCGCGAAACGGGGTTGGAGGAGGCCTTGCTCGACTGGCTCGAAGCGCGCGGGCGAGAGCGTCTCAGCGGCAGCCTCACCCGTCGACTGCGCATCGCGCGGGCCGACCATCTCACCGGCGAGATCGACCGATTGCAGCGGCGCGGTTATCGCCCTATTCGTTATTACTTTCGCATGCGTCGCGACGTCGCACCGCCGCTGCCGGAGGCGATGCTTCCGAACGGGATCACGCTCCGCACCTTCACGCCGGAGTGGTCGTCGGCCTTGTGGAGCGCGCATGCCGCGGCCTTCGCCGATCACTGGGGCTACGTCATCGAGACCCCGGCCGAGTTCGAGGAGCACGTGCTCGGCGCCGCCGGGTTCCGATCCGACCTGACCCTGCTCGCCTGCGCCGGCCCGGACGTCGTTGCCTATTCCATCAACCGGGTGCCGGCCGAGGAGAATGCGCGCACCGGGAGCCCGGAGGGCGTGATCGGGTTGCTCGGCACGCAACGCCCCTGGCGTGGACGTGGTCTGGCCCGGGCCTTGATCCAGGAAAGCCTGCGCCGATTTGCGGCGGCCGGGTTGCAGCAGGCCGCGCTGACGGTTGATGCCGAGAACACCACCGGTGCGCTTGGCCTGTATGAGCGCCTGGGCTTCGTGGTGTATAAACGCGTGCAGGCGCTGGATCTCGTGCTGTCTGATCTCTGAAGCGTCGCCGCAGACGATGACGTTGTGTTCATTTGCCGGCCCGGCGGCCAGGTCGCCGGGCCCGGCGCATATCAACGAGTTTGCTCACACGGAGGCCGCGTCTCATGTCCACGATCTATCCACCCGGCGTACAGGCCCAGATCGAGCGCGGGCAGGCGCTGCTCGCCGTCGAGGCCGAGCGGCGCACCCTGATGCGCGCCCAACGGTTCGACACCATCGCCGTCCATGGCCTGTACGACATGCAGGCCGCGTTGATGCAGCATGGGAGCATCAACGAGCCCGCCTACTTCAGCCCGGCTCAGCATTTCGAGAACAGTGACCACATGGAGGCTGCCCTCGCCTACCTGATGCCCTCCTGGACCTACGCCCGGATCGCCAACCCCACCCTGCACTACCTTGAGGAGACCCTGGCTCTGCTCGAGGGCTACGGCGTGTCCGGCGAGGTCAGCGCCTGCGTCATGGGCAGCGGGATGGCCGCTGTCTTCCTGGCCACCGACGCCTTTCTGAATCAGACCCACAACCCCGGCCCGATCAACCTCGTCGCCAGCGCCAAGTGCTATGGCGGCACGTTCATGCTCTTCAGCCGCTATGCCGCGGAGCGCGGCATCGACGTGCGCTGGGTGACGGATGAACTCGACCTGAACGCCTGGGCCAAGCGGATCGACGCCGGCACCCGTTTTGTGTTCGGCGAGATGCCCAGCAACCCCGGGTTGGGCGTATTCGACATCGCCGGCCTGGCCGAGATCGCGCATGCGCATGGCATCCCCCTCATCGTCGACTCGACCGTCGCGACGCCGGCCTTGCTGCGCCCGCTCGCGCACGGCGCGGACATTGTCGTGCACTCGCTCAGCAAAGCCATGACTTCCAGCGGCTTTGCGATCGGCGGCGCGATCATCGCCCGCCACAATATCCCCAGCCGGGTCGGCGACGACGGTCTGCGCGCGAACTTCGCCATGGCGATCAAGGGGCTTTCGCTGCGCGATCATGGCCCAACACTCAGCCCGTTTGCCGCGCTGATGACGATCAACGATCTACGGACCCTGCGCGGCCGGGTCGAGCACATGAGCCGCCATGCGCTCCAGGTGGCGCGCTTCCTGAGCGAGCACCCGCAAGTCGAAGCAGTCTCCTATCCAGGGCTTGAGGGCGATCCCGGACACGCCGTCGCCCGGCGCTACATGTGGTTGGTCGACGGCGGCGACGACGGCCTGCCGGTCAACCGTTACGGACACCTGCTGAGCTTCACGGTCAAGGGCGGCGTGGCTGCGGCGCGCGCGGCCTTCGACGGCCTGGAGCTGATCTGGCGGGCCACCGACCTGGGCAAGTCCAAGAGCGTGGCCACCATTCCGGCCATCTCCACGCACCAGCAGCAGGGCGACACCGGGCGCGCGCTGGCAGCGGTCCCGGCCCACGCGATCCGGTTGAGCGTTGGCGCCGAGCACCCGGACGACATCCTGGCGGACCTTGACCGCGCGTTGGCGCGGTCGACCCACACCGCCTGAGCGCGCAACCGCGCGGGCTGCGGCAACATCGAAGGCGAGCGGCGGGCGTGGCGCGGGTCGGGCGAATCCCGATCTGTGTCACGCCCGTCGCTCGTCTGTCCTCCCGGCCAGGGCCGAAGAGGCGCCAAAAATAGCGTGAATTAGCGCGGACTTTACTGCGCCGCCGGCGTCGAAGTGTTATGAAAGGGTTATCCACCGTTTCCATGCCGGGGGATGCCCCGGCCCTAGACTGAGGAGCCTTTCCATGTCGACCGCCACCGCCACTCAAACGATCGTCGTTGCTGATACACCGGCCTTCACCATGTGGTATCACGCTGATACCAAGATCGTGCACCATCAGATCAAGAAATTCACGTTTGGCAAGGAGTTCCGCGACTTCCTGTTGACCGGCACCGAGCTGATCCGCAAGCACAAGGCCACGAAGTGGTTGTCGGACGATCGGAGCAACACCGCCCTGTCGAAGGAAGATCTGGAGTGGGCCCAGACCAATTGGACGCCCCAGACCATGCAGGCCGGGTGGAAGCACTGGGCGATCGTTCAGCCCGAGAAAGTGCTCGGTAAAATGGCGATGGATCGGGTCGTCAAGGAATACATGTCGGCCGGCATCAACGCCCGTTTCTTCTCGGACCCCGATGAGGCCATGAAGTGGCTCGAGGCGCAGTAAGCGCCCCGACGTCAGGCCAAGCGAACATCCTGCGCGCCGGCTTGTCCGGCGCGCTTTCATTTCCTAGGCCAGCATTCGCACAGCGTTGATGGTGAGCACAATCAGGCCAACGGCCCACATCGGCAAGATCGAGAGGCTGCCACCGAACGCGCGGTTCGTCAGCCACCCGGCCGAGCCGAAGCTGCGCGCCCGCCAGATCAGGTCCGCCAACACCAGCGCGGCCCCGATCGCCAGCATGACGAAAACATCCGGCACCCGCAACCACAAACCGATGCCGGCGACCACCCCGCCCAAAACAAACATGAAGATCCCGGGCATATTGATGTTCAGCATAAAGTCCCTCCAGAGGCGTGCTCGTCGTGAGCTCGCAGTACAATCCGCACTATGACTTCATCGCCCCATCCCACTGGCTCAAACCCGCCCGCCATTAAGGCCGTCATCTTCGACATCGGCGGCGTCCTGGTGCGCACCGAGGATCTCACGTCTCGCCGAATCTGGGAAGCCCGCTTTGGTCTGCCGGATTGGGGCCTGGCCAGGTTGGTCTTCGACAATCCGGTCGCGAGCGAGGCTACGGTCGGGCGCGCCACCACAGCCGACGTCTGGCGCTATGTCGGCGACCACCTCGGGTTGGCGGGCGCCGAACTGGCCCAGCTCGAGGAGGATTTCTGGGCGGGTGACCGCTACGACGTCGACCTGATCGCCTGGATCGGCGCACTGCGCCCCCGATATCAGACCGGCATCCTCAGCAACGCCTGGGACTGGATGCCCAGGCGCCATGCCCCACACATCAACGCCAGCGTCTTCGACGTGATCGTCTATTCGCAAGAGATTCAACTGGCCAAGCCGGCGCCGGCCAGTTTCCACTCTGTGCTCGACCAGCTCGGCGTCCGCCCGCAGGAAGCGATCTTCGTCGACGACTTCGCTGAGAACATCGCGGCCGCCAACGATCTGGGCCTGCACGGTGTCCTGTTTCGCCCGCAAGACGACGTCCGCCAGGCGATTGCGGCACTGCTGCGTTAGGGCACGGCCCCCGGCGTCATTCTCCGAACGTCAGCTCCCACAGGTTGCTCGACCCGCCGTACTCGAGCACATACAGCCGCTGGTCGATCAGCACGGCGTCGATCGGCAGGACGAAGTCCCGAGCAAGCTGAACGGTCTCGGCCACGTACCCGTCGCCTTCTCGACGCAGGCGCAGGAAGAGCAGATCCTGGCCCTTATCGCTCAACGAGCCACCGGCCGCGCCCCAGCTGAGCACGAAGGCGGCGAGGGTGTCGGAACTCGGACGCAGATCGGCAGGCAACGCGTCGCCGGTGGCGAACACCAGGCCCAGCGGTGAGCGATGCGGCGTAAACGTATACAGACGCTCGCCATTCGCGGTTGCGTCCTGCTGGCTGCCGTCGAGCGCGCGGTACTGCGCGGCGGCAGGCCCGAGGTTGGCGACCGGGTCGGTAAACGGCCCGGGTGGCGCCGGAAAGTCGGGGTCGTTCGCGTATTTGTCGGTCTGAACGGCTGTGAAGTCTGAGCTGAGCAGCCTGTCTTGCGTTGGGTCGTAATCCGGCGAGCGCTGAGCATTATCCTTGTCGCCGAAGCGCCACGGGAAGCCGTAGTGGTTGCCTTGCTGGATCCAGTTCAACTCGTCGGGGTAGTCGGCATCCGGCCCGTTGTCGGTCGCGAACAGATCGCCGTTGGGCGCAAAGGCCAAGGCATAGGCGTTGCGGGTACCGCGGGCGAAGACCACGCCGAGCGCGTCCAACGCCGCTGCGTCGTTGGGGAGCACCAGCTCCTGCGCGTCGGTCGGCAGCCGGAAGATGGCGCTGGTCAGCGGCAGTTCACGGGCGCCCGGCGCCTGGCCGGCGTTGTCTTCGACCTCGCCGTGGTCGGTGCGCGAGCCGCTGTTGACGAACAGATATCGGTCATCCGGGCTGACGGCCAAACCGTTGAAGACGTGATCGAACGGCGTGGCGCTGATCGGATACGGCTCCGTGCGGGCCAGGGTCTCCCAGGCGTAGCCGGTGCCGGCCGGCCGGCCGCGCCGGATCACGGCCTGGGTGGTGGCGCCCTCCGTGAAGTTGGCGCTGATGTAGACGATGCCGTCGCGGCCGATGGCCAACCCGGCCAGGTAACCCTGGTCCGTGATCGAGCCGGCTTCCGCAGCCAGGTTCACCGCGCCATCCGAGGGGGTCACACGGAACAGGCCCTGGGTAGGATGCAGGGCATAGATCTTTTCGTCGGCCGGGTTGTACGCAAGCTGGATGGCGCCGCCGTCCAGGTCGGTCACACGTCGGGCCTGAATATCGGCCCGCAGAAGGGTCGGCCCACCCGCCACCGCGCGCGGCTCGGCCAACGGGGTAGCGGTCGGCGCCAGTGACGGGGTCAGGGCCTGGCAGCCGGCGATCAGCGAAGCCAGACCGATCAGCCAGGCCCGCGACGGGCGCAAAGGCAGACGAGCGGCGTTCTTCGTGGACACACAACCTCCTGAGAATGGGGTCCGCGAAGTTTACTCGATTTGTCGGATTAGTTTCGCCCTGCAGGTTAGAGTTTGAGCCCGATTCGCGCGGTTACCGATTCTGGAAGCGCTTGAAAACCCGCAAAACGCAGGTGGACCTGTCAGGTCGACGGTTAGAATCCCGCCGCAGTGTCGGGCGCCCAGGGCGTCTGGGCGCTGAGGGTGTGCAAGACACGGCCGCCCACGACCACGGTCTCAACCCGGTTGGTGCCCAGGTGATACCCCATTTCGAGCGCGTCTTCGGCCTCCCAGATCAGCAGGTCGGCGGCCTTGCCGACCTCGAGGCTGCCGATCTCGTGGCTTAAGCCGAGCGCGGCGGCGCCGCCGAGCGTCGCGGCACGCAACGCTTCGGTCGGGCTCAACCCCATCCGCAGCACGGCCAACGCGACGACCAGCTGCATGTTCTCACTCGGCGCCGTGCCCGGGTTGTAGTCGGTCGCCAACGCCAGCGTGCAGCCGGCTTCCAGGAACAGACGTGCATTGGGGTACGCCGTCCGCAGGGTCATCGAGCAGTTCGGTAGCAAAGTCGCGACGGTGCCGGCCTTTGCCAACGCCAGCGCATCGTCGCGCGTGCAGAAGTCGAGGTGGTCGGCCGAGGTCGCGCCCAACTCGGCCGCCAGCTGCGCCCCACCCTGATGTGAGAGTTGCTCGACGTGCAGCTTGAGCCGATAGCCGAGGCCGCGCGCAGCGGTCAGGATGCGCCGGGCCTCGTCCACCGAAAAGGCCTGCGCTTCGACGAAGATGTCACAGAAGTCTGCGCGGCCGGCGAAGGCCGGCAGCATTTCGTCGATCACCAGCCGCACGTACGCGGCACGGCGGTCGCGATACTCCTCCGGCACGGTATGCGCGCCGAGGAAGGTCGCCAACACACGCGGGCCGCGATGCTGCAGCCGCCCGATCGCGTTCAACAGCGCGCCTTCGGCGGCCAGGCTCAGACCGTATCCGGTTTTGATCTCGAGTGTGGTGGTGCCATGCGCCACGGCCGAACGCAGCCGGCGTTGCGCGCTGGCGGCCAACGCGAACTCGTTTTCGGCCCGCGTCGCATGGACGGTCTTGAGGATGCCGCGCAACTGTCGCGCGTCCGACGAGTCGGCTTCGGCCAACTGAGCCGCGTAGTCCACGCCGCTCAGGCGCTGGTGAAATTCGGCAGCCCGTTGCCCGGCATGCACCAGGTGGGTATGGCTGTCGACGAAGCCGGGCGTCACCAGCCGGCGCTGCGCGTCGATCAGGGTCGCGCCCTGGGTCGGTGAAACGCGCAGATGCCAATCGCTGGTCGGGCCGATCCACACGATCCGACCGCCCTGCGCAGCCAGGGCGGCCTGTTTCACCAGGCCCAGGCCGTCAAGCGCCTCGGCGGCCACCGTCGCCAGCTGACCGATGTTGTAGACGACGCAGTCGACGTCGCGGATCTGGGTCTGCAACACCCGGCGGCGTTCCGGGATCTGCATGGACACTCCTTCGTTTGTGATCGGTGATTGGTGCTTGACTGATGGCGTCCGGCCACCGTCAGCTCACCAACTCACCCGACTCAATTATCGCCACGATGGCGGCGATGTCATCCGCCAAAACTCGGTCATGGGTGAGGAACGGCACCGTCTGGCGCAAGCCGGCATGAACCGCCTCGACACCGGCGCCGGACCGCAGCGGGCGGTGGTAATCAAGGGCCTGGGCGGCCACCAACAGCTCGATCGCGACCACACGCCGGGCGAGTTCGAGCACCTGCCGGGCTTTGAGCGCCGCCGTCGCGCCCATGCTGTTGTAGTCCTCCATGCCGGCCGACGACGGGATGTTGGCGACGCTGGCCGGGTGCGCCAACACCGTGCACTCATTGACCAGGGCGGCCGCCGTGTACTGCGCGATCATCAGGCCCGACTCGAGCCCGGAGCCGCCGCTGAGGAAGGCCGGAAGCTTCATTTCGGGCTCGGCCGCCGTCAGAAGCAAGTAGGTGCGACGCTCCGAGATCGCGGCCAGATGTGTGAGCGTCACGGCCAGCAGATCCAGGGCCAGCGCGAGTGGCTGCCCGTGGAAGTTCCCGCCCGAGAGCACCACCCCGTCGTCGGCGAAGACCAGCGGGTTATCGGTTACGGCCCCGAGCTCGTGCGCGATCACGCCGCGCACATACCCCAGGCCATCGGCGACGGCGCCCAGGACCTGCGGCGCGCAGCGCAGCGAATACGGGTCCTGCACGCGCGGGTCGTTCTCGCGGTGGGTCGCCGGCAACTCACTGCCGGCCAGCAGGTTCCGCAGCCGTGCCGCGACCGCAATCTGGCCCGGCTGGCCGCGCAGGGCGTGGATGCGAGGATCGAGCGGCGCCGGCGTGCCGAGGGCGGCATCCAGGCTCATCGCAGCCGCCGCCTGGGCAACCTCCAGCAACGTCGTCGCATCCTGGATCGCCAGGGCGCCGAGCGCCGTCATCACATGGGTGCCGTTCAGCAGGGCCAGGCCCTCTTTAGGCCCCAGCTGCAGGGGAGCCAACCCTGCCGCGCGCAGGGCCTCGCCGCCCGGCAGAATCCGCTCGTCGAACCTGGCCCGGCCCTCGCCGATCAGCGAGAGCGCCACGTGTGCCAGCGGCGCCAGATCGCCGCTCGCGCCCAGCGAGCCGCGAGCCGGCACGACCGGCGTCACGCCATGGTTGAGACACGCACACATCAGCTCGACCACCTCGGGGCGCGCGCCGCTATGCCCACGCGCCAGGCTGGCCGCACCGATCAACAGCACCGCCCTGACCACGTCATCGGGTAAGGGCTCACCGACCGCGGCCGCGTGGCTGCGCACCAGGTTGAGTTGCAGCTCGCGCGTCTGATCGGGCGCGATCCGCACCCGGCTCAAACTTCCGAAGCCGGTGTTGATGCCGTACACGGGCCGATCACCGGCGGCGATCGCCGCCACCAGGGCCTGAGCCTGCGCCATGCGCACGCGGGCGTTTGCGCCCAGACAGACGCGCAGTTTGTTGCGCGCCACGTCGCTCACGTCGTCCAGCGACAGCGCCTGTCCATCCAGCACAAGATCCGTCATGAGAGCCTCACAGCGCGCGGCAACCACGCCGCTTCAAAGATGCACGCCACCGGGAGCGGTCAACCGGGCGTCTTCGACGTTGCCGGTGTTGCGGGTGGCGGCCGGCTCGAAGAGCAGCACAGCGACCTCCGCCTCGGCCACCGGGCGATGCTCGACGCCGTGCGGCACGACCACGAACTCGCCCGGATCGAGGGTCACCACATGGTCGCGGAACTCGATCCGCAGCCTGCCCGACACCACGAGGAACAACTCGTCTTCGGTCTCGTGGTGGTGCCACACAAATTCACCCAGCACCTTGACCAGTTTGACCTCTTGCCCATTGAGCGCGCCCACCACTTTGGGCCGCCAGTGCTCGTTGATCAGGGCCAGTTTCTCAGCCAGATTGACTTTGTCCATGCCGCGCCTCTCGAAGAATCAGTATACCGGAGCACCCGGCCGGGCTCAGGCTCACCCCTCCAGGGCTAACGCATCTAATGTGTCATGGGCGATTATCGCCACCAGTTTCACGAATTGATACGAATTCTCACGAATGGCGATCGTTCGTGCCAATGCGATTCAATTCGAAAAATACGTGGCAATGAACCCGGTCCTCGCGAATAAGACGCGATAGCCCTGCTCGCCGCCCAAAGTGATCACTCGCTCTTCGCCCTACCTTCTTTCATTCGCCGCTTTCCGCTCTTCGCGCCGCGGCCGACCCGGGCGATCGTGCAGCCCCACCCGCTTGTCGACAGCGGTCAAACGCACCAGCATTCCCGTCGCGGTCGGCAGGGCCGGGAACCGGCCGTCCTTGATCGCCGTCGCCAGGGTGGTCAGACTCAGCCGGCCGTAATGGGCCGCCTCGCTGATCGAGACAAACGGCCCGCACTCCGCCAGCACCTCCTCGGCATATCGGACGGCGGCCCATTCGTCTTTGAGTTCTTGCTTCAAGCCCCGGCGGGCGGCCGCTTTCAGGTCGGTCAGGTGCTCGTCCCAGTGGTACAGCACGGCAACCGCGAAACGGGCGCCGTTCGGCCAGACCAGGGCCGAGCCATCGGCCGTCACGACAGCCCGCTCGAACTCAGCCTCGACCCGCAGCGGCCCCAGCCCCTTGCCGGCCAGGATGGGCTCGAAGTCGATCACAACCGAACGACGATCGGAAAAAGTGAGGCGCAGGGCCAGGGGCGCCGCCTTCTCGCAGGTCAGGAGCGTGTGAGTCATGTTGGATATTTCCCAGGCGAGCCCGTTCGCGTTTTCCCTATTGACACGCGGCCCGCATCTGTCGTAAACTCGTCGCCAGTACGAATTATAACAAGGCCAGCTATTCAATGACCAGTGATCTCTTTCGTGAAGTCGACGTCGTACCCGGGCATCCCTGCCAGGGTATGCGCCTGCATTGTGCGCCTGATGGGAGGGCGGCTGTGATCTAGACGATCCACGGCTCCCCGGTCCTGACAGGCGCGGTGTACACAGGTACGCCGCGTTTCTGTTTCCGGACCCATAGCTCCCCTCCCATCAGGCGCAGAGTTCACTCTGCGCCTGTTTTGTTTCCGAGCTTCGGCTGCGGAGACGCTTGACAACTCAGTTCGGCAGACCGCGCCTCACAGGCCGCGGCAGCGAGCAGGGAAACCGCCCCCGAGGATGAAGGCATCCGCGGGCCGACGAGCCGATAACTCCGCACCGGCCCAGGTGCTGGAGACATGCATCAGTTGTCGGGCGACCCGTGCTGATCGGGCCGCCCGTTCGCTCCGCAAGTTCAGTGGCCGTAACGCCGTCGAATGAAGACGGAGGATGCGGGTTCGATTCCCGCCCGGAGCGATTTGCAGGCTGAGGGGTCGGGTCCGGACAGCGGCACACAGGGAACGCGCGTTGTCCACCCCGACTCGGGCCTGCCTGGCCAGACCAGCGGGAGCCCCGCGTCGTCGCCGCAAGCGATGAGACCGCGGTTCGCCCCGCCCTGGCCCTCTGGCGGGGTCGGTCGTCGGCGAGAGACGTCTCTGAAAAGACATCGGAAGGACGCGCAGCCGATTGCCTGCCCCGCCAGACCCGACAGGCGGCCCTCGCGGCGTCGCGCACTTCGGGCGGTTGGACACTACGAGTCCCTTGTTCGGTTGTACGAAATCCGAGCCGCCCACGCCGACGCCCAGGGATCGCGGCGCCAGTGAGCCTGAACAGAGGCGCCCGGACGCGTATCTGCAATGTCCGTGTGCGACCTTTCTTATGGTGTCTGTGGTGGAGTGGTTGAACACGCCTGGCTGTGAACCAGGAGAACACCGGTTCAAACCCGGTCAGACACCCCTCGCCCGTGCTGAAGCTCAGGGATCCTTCGTGGCTCAATTGGTTCGATTCCAATAGTCCTTGAGCGCCACTTGCCGGGCGTCCAGTTGCTGTGAGCGGGTATCCGAGCTGCAGTTCAGGGTTACTTCGACTACGGATCGCGAGGTCGTTGGTTCGACTCCAACCCGGCGTTTGTGCGCCGGTAGCTCAGCGGTAGAGCACGACATGTTCCTTGAGCGCCACTCGCCGGATACCATGTTCATCGTGAGTGCGAACACGGGCGGGTCTGCCCCCGCCCGTGTTCGCATGCCTCGGACCACACGTTTTAATGCATCCGCGCTGACGTCATGGGTTACTTCGTCTGTCAAACGGAACCTACGCCTGTGACACCCCTTGCCGGATGCTGCTTTCATCGATAGAAGGTGCGCCATGTCCAAGTTCAACCAGGCTCTTCAGATTGTGCAACGCGCGCTGGTGGGCCACGGCCCCGACCGGCTCAACCGCGGTGGGGGCCTGGCGTTCAGCGACACGCCCCGCCTCGCGCTCTATCGCCAGGTGGCCACATCGCTCTGGAGCGGCGACGGTTACTACGAGCGCCAGGCCGAGTGGTTCAAGCGCTTCCAGGACAACGTGGCGGCGGCCCTGGCCGAGGACGTGCGCTTCCCATTCGCGCTGGCTGCGTACGCACGCGACAAGCGCGGGTTGGCGCTGCGCACGTCGGCGCTGGCCGTGTACGTCGAGGCCGTCGCCCACCCGGCCACCAAGGGCAGCGGCCTTGCCCGCCGCTACGCGCCGCGCGTGTTGCGCCGCGCCGATGAGCCGGCCGAGGCGATCGCGTACTTCAAGACCCACCACACCGGCGTCGTGCCGCACGGCTTGCTGCGCGGCATCCAGGACGCGCTGCGCGGCTTCGATGCTTACCAGCTGGCCAAGTACAAGGGCACCGGCGCAATCACCCTGCGCGACGTGCTGCGCCTGGCGCGCCCCAAGCCGGCGACCGAGGCCGAGCGCGAGCTGTGGGGCCTGGCCGTCGGTCAGGACCTGCCCGC
>JAEURK010000142.1 GCA_016789175.1 Anaerolineales bacterium | reverse complement strand
TTGACGGAGGCGGCCAGGCGCGCGATCGCGCAATTTCACGCCTTTGCCGATGGCCTGGATGCCGAGGTGGGACGCCGCTTCCGCGGTGCGTTCCGCAAACCAGGCGTCCCCCGGGCCACACGGACCAAGATCGCCCCACGCTGAACCTATTCCCCAGGAAAATAGTGTTCTTGCCGAGATTTCCGGCCTCCGTTATGATGGGACAACACAGCGAAACCCTATTCGACGGAGAGCGATAATGAGCACCTTCACTCGGCTCGCAAAGTGGATCGGAGTAATCGCATTACTCACCACCACGGCCTGCGGCACGCCGGCGACCCCGACACCCAGCGCCAGCCAACCCTCGGCCACGACAACCGCAGTCGTGGCCACCGAGCCGCCCGAGCCGACAGCCACCACTGCGCCGACCCAGGCTCCGACCGAACCGGCCACCGCCACCTCGGCGCCGGCCACGGCGACGACCGCCCCCACGGAGGCCCCGACCACTGCCCCGGCCGCGACCGAGACCGTGGCTCCCACTGTGGCAGCCGCCAGCCTCCCCACCGCCGCCGGCCCGCGCGGCAAGTTGATCCTGGCGACCACCACCAGCACCGCCGACACCGGATTATTGGCCGCGATCCTGCCGTACTTCGAGGCACGCGAAAACCTGGACGTTCAGGTCATCGCGGTCGGCACCGGACAGGCCCTGGCAATCGGTGCCAAAGGTGACGCTGACGTCGTTCTGGTCCATGCCCGGTCACAAGAAGACAAGTTCGTGGCCGACGGCTTTGGCATCGACCGCCGCGACGTGATGTACAACGACTTCGTGATCGTCGGCCCCGTCAGCGATCCGGCCGGGATCCGGGACCTTCCCAAAGCCAAAGATGCCCTGGCCCAGATTGCGGCAGCCGCTGCGCCGTTCGCGTCGCGCGGTGATGGCTCAGGCACCCATACCAAGGAGCGCAGCCTGTGGACGGCGGCCGGGATCACGCCGGCCAGCGGCGCCAATGGTTACGTCGCGCTCGGCCAGGGCATGGGTGAGACGTTGACGTATGCCAACGAAACCGGCTCATACACGTTGACCGACCGCGGCACCTGGCTGGCCCGGCAGAGCGGTCTCACGAACCTGGTACTGCTGGTCGGGGGCACTTCGGTCAAGACCAACCCGGACACCAGCCTGTACAACCCGTACGGTGTGATCGCTGTCAACCCGGCCAAATTCCCCAAGGCGAACTACGAAAAAGCCGCGCTGTTCATCGAATGGATCACGTCCCTGTCGATTCAGCGCCGCATCTACGAGTTCGGACGCGACCTGTACGGGCAATCGCTCTTCTATCCAGTCGCTCAGACACCGTGAGGCAAGGAGGAGGGAGGAGGGACGCTACCGCGCTCCTCCCTCCTCCCTCCTCCTTCTTCCGCTATCATCTGCCTCACGCATGGTCGAGACCTTCCTGCCGATCGTCACCCTCTCGCTGGTCGTCTCGGGCGTCGCCCTGGGGATCGCCAGCGTCCTGGGCTTTCCGCTCGGAGCCTGGCTGGCTTTGGCCAATGTGCCGGGGAAGCGCGTGATCGAAGCCTTGATCTACACCGGCATGGCCTTTCCGCCGGTGGTCGTCGGCCTGGTCGTCTATATGTTGCTTTCGCGCAGCGGCCCGTTCGGGGACCTCGGCTGGCTGTTCACAACCAATGCCATGATCGTGGCCCAGGTTGTCATCGCCTTTCCCATGGTCGCCGGATTGACTCAGACGGCGATCGACGGCCTCGACCCGGCCTTGCGCCTGCAATTGCGCGCGCTGGGCGCATCGTCACCGCAGGTGATGTGGACCCTGTTGACCGAGGCGCGCGCCGGCGTGCTCTCCGCTTTGATCGCGGCCTTTGGGAGCATCATCTCGGAGGTCGGCGCGGTCATGCTGGTCGGCGGCAACATCGAAGGCCAGACCCGCGTGATGACAACGGCCATCGTACTCGAAACCCGCCAGGGCAACTTCGAACTTGCGCTTGCCTTGGGCGCGTTGCTTCTCAGCCTGACCTTCCTGATCAATTTCGCAGTCATCCGGCTTGGGCAGCGTCGGGAGGCGCCGGCCCGGTGACGGCCCAGTACACGCTGCGCGGCGTGCAGCACCGATACGGCACCCGCACGGTGCTCAGTCTGGACGCGCTCGAGATCCTGCAGGGCGAGGTCCTGGCCATCGTCGGCCCAAGCGGCGCGGGCAAATCAACCTTGCTGCGTCTGCTCAACTTCCTCGAACCGCCGACCGACGGTGTGATCACGTTCGATGGTCAAACCGTCACGGCCCGACCGCCGCTCGACCTGATCCGCCGTGTGACCACGGTTTTTCAACGCCCCGTCCTGCTCGATCGCAACGTGCACGATAACGTCGCATTCGGCTTGCGCCTGCGCGGCCAGGCTGTCGATGGCCGCGTCGACGCTGCCCTGGCTCATGTCGGGTTATCGGGGTTGGATCGCGCCCAGGCCCGCAAGCTCTCCGGCGGCGAAATGCAACGCGCTGCACTGGCACGAGCGTTGGTGATCGAGCCCGAGGTGTTGCTGCTGGACGAACCGACCGCGAACCTGGATCCGTACAACGTCGGCCTGATCGAGGGCATCCTCGCCGCTCAAAACCGCGAGCGCGGCACCACCCTGGTCCTGGTCACGCACAACGTCTTTCAGGCCCGACGGCTGGCCCATCGGGTCGCCCTGCTCTGGGATGGGCGATTGATCGAGGTCAACCGCACCGCCGACTTCTTCGACTCACCATCAGACCCGCGCTCGGCCGCGTTCGCCAAGGGCGAGGTGGCGTACTGAAGGCGGAAAAAGGTGCGAAAGCCCACTGCTATAATCTTTTGATGCGCATGTTGTGCCGTCGCGCCCTGCCCTCCACGTCTCGAGGCGGGCCACATCAGCGGCGATGGCGTGTCGAACGGGCGGTTGTGGCGACATGAGACCCGCCTGGCCGGCCCGGTTTTCGCGCTCGCGGGTCCCGCTCTGGATTGCCCGCACCGGCGTCGCTTTACTTGCGCTGTTGGTTCTGTACGGGCCAACGCTCAACCTCCCCTTTTCGTGGGACGACGCCCCCCATTACTTCATCGCCACGACCGTCAGCGTGGACGATCTCTGGCGCGGCACCCAGAACTACGGCTGGTACCGGCCGGCGATCTTCACTCTGTACAAGCTCCTGTTTGCGGCGCCGCCAGGCCTGATCGGTCTGGCGCGGGCCGGCGTATTGCTGGCCCACGCCGTCAGCTGCGGCTTGCTCGGCGGGATTGCCGCCCGATACTGGCGGACGCTCAACCCCCAAAGCCCTTCCTCGCAGGCCATGATCGCCGCCTGGACGGCGACCGGCCTCGGCGTGGTCTATCCGTTCGCCGTGCTGCCGCTGCCGCACCTGGGCACCGCCATGCACGTCTTCATCGGGCTCGGGCTGGTTGTGTGCACGGCGGCGCTTTTACGCGCCCTTGAAGAGCGCGACCGCTCAGCGCTGGGGGTGGCTTGCGCGAGCGCTCTGCTGAGCCCCTACTTCCACGAATCCGGTGTGATGGTGGGCGCCGCCGCCACGTTGGCCGGCGTCATCTGGCT
>JAEURK010000075.1 GCA_016789175.1 Anaerolineales bacterium | reverse complement strand
CCACGATCTGGCGCACCAGATCGAGCACCCGGGCCGGGTTGATGCGCCGGGTGCCGGCCGTCAACGTCGACGATCCCAGCTTGACGACGACACGCTTGTAAACCACGCTGGCGCCTCTCAACCCTGGTCCGCGCGCGCCTGGACCCGCGCCAACAAATCGGCGCGCTCAGCGGCGGTAAGGTACGCCAGCGCCAGCGCGTTTTGCTGCGCCTGACGGGTCTGAGCGTGGCTGAGGCCGGCCCGCGGGGCCGCGACGTTGAACTCATATGGGAGGTCGATCGCGCTGATACCGGGGTCGTCGGAGTTGAGGGTCGCCAACAGACCGGCCTCCAGGAATCGCTTGAGCGGATGACTGGCGTAGTCGGGCACCGTGCTCGTCTGCACGTTGCTGGTCAGATTGGCCTCGATGCCGATGCCGCGTTCGCGCAGCGCGTCCATCAGCTTCGGGTCCTCGATCGCGCGCACCGCATGACCGATGCGGGTCGCGCCCAACAGGTCGATCGCCTGCCAGACGCTTTCCGGGCCGGCGCCCTCGCCCGCATGCACGGTGATGGCCCACCCCAGATCGCGCGCGATGGTGAAGTGCTCGACGAACCACGCCGCCGGGAAGTTGCCCTCATCACCGGCCAGGTCGAGCGCGGCGATGCGATCGCGTTGCGTTCGGATCGCCGCCAGCTCCTGATGCGCGATCGCGGGCCCGTAATGTCGGCTGAGGATCCCGATCAGGCGAACGCTGACTCCAAAGTCACGCGCGCCGGCGGCAGCCCCGTCCGCCACGGCCTCGACCACGGCTTCGGCGGCCAGCCCATTCGGCTCACCCATGAACCACGGGCTGAAGCGCAGCTCGATGTGATCGATCCCCTCGCGCCGCGCGTCTTCGACGTTCTCATAGGCGACCCGCCGGCAGGCCTCGGCATCCACCAGGATGGCGTTCATCCACTTGAAGTAGCGCAGGAATGCCACCAATCCGGGCTGCGGCTCGGTGACCTGCACGTGCGGTCGCAGGCCCTCGAGATCGCGTGCCGGCAGAGGCAAGTTGTGCTTGAGGCCCAGGTCCAGGATCGTGGACAGCCGGATGGCGCCATCCAGGTGGCGGTGGAGTTCGATCAGGGGGAGTTTTGTGTCGATCACGATCCAATGGTACCCGAGACCGGGGATCACGACCAGAAAAACACCGCGCGCCGGCTGCTCCCGATCGACCGGTCCGTCTCCACCGTATTTCCGACCCGGCTTCCCCCTCTCGACCGTATCTTTTTGGCGATGCCACCCCCTATAGTGGCCGGGGACCTGCCCCGCAACCCGACCCTCATCCAACCGCAATACTCATCGGGATCTTTCCCATTGGAGGGAGCCATGCCGCTTTCACGATTCTTGAGGAACCGATCGACCCCGACGCTGCTCGTTCGGAGCGCGCTGGCGGTGATCCTGGTGGCCGGCCTGAACGCCGTGTTGTCGAACCGACCGTTTCAGGATGCGCCCGAGCAGACGCTCGCGGCCTCGGCGGGGTCGCGCCCGCTGGCCTTCGTGCCCAACACCGGTCAGACCGACTCGCAGGTACGCTTTCAGGCCCAAAGCCGGGCCGGGACCCTGTTCTTCACGGACGACTCGATCGTCATCGCCCGCGTATCGGCGGCCGCGGCCCTGGGTCGCCCGGCCGCGCTCAGCGACGATCTCGCCCTGGCGAAAGCCAACGCGACGATGACGGTCACGCGTCTGGACTTCGTCGGAGCCAACCCGAACGTCGCGCTGGTCGGCGCCGACACCCTGCCCGGCCACGTCAGCTACTTCATCGGATCGGATCCATCCGGCTGGCGCACGGACCTGCCGACCTACGGCACGCTGGTCTATCGCGAGCTGTACCCCGGGATCGATCTGACCTATCAGGGCTCCGGCGACCACATCAAAGGCACCTACCTGATCGCACCGGGCGCCGACCCCACCCAGATCCTCTGGCGCTATCCCTCGGGGTCCGCGGCCGTGGATGCTGCCACCGGCGACCTGTACGTCACCCCGACACTCGAAGGCGCGACGGCCCTGGGTGAGACCCACCGGATCATCGAGCGCGCGCCGATCGCGTGGCAGGACGTCCAGGGGCAACGCGTCGCCGTCGACACGCGCTATATCGTGCAGCCCGACGGCAGTATCGGGTTCACGCTCCCGCAGGGCTACGACGCGACCCAGCCGCTCGTCCTCGACCCGACCCTGGTCTATGCGACCTACCTGGGCGGCACCGGCGAGGATAATGCCGACGGCATCGGCGTCGACGGCAGCGGCAACCTGTACGTCTCCGGTTTGACGGCGTCGGTTGACTTCCCGACGACCCCGGGCGTGTATCAGGGTTCGGCCGTGGGCCTGTATGACGTCTACGTCACCAAAGTCAATCCGGCCGGATCGAGCGTGCTGTACAGCACCTACCTCGGCGGGACCGGCGCCACCGATTACGGGCTGGGTCTGGCGATCGACACGGCCGGCAACGCCTACGTAACCGGCGTGACCGACTCGACCGACTTTCCGACCGTGTCGGCCGTCCAGAGTGCGTCGGGCGGCGCGTATGATGCCTTTCTGGCCAAGCTCGACCCGACCGGCGCGAGTCTGCTGTACTCGACCTACTTCGGCGGCACGGGCCTCGAACTGGGTTTCGACGTAGTGGTCGAGCCCACCGGCGGTGTGGCGTATCTCACCGGCCGCACCGAGGACGGGTTCCCGACAGCGGGCACCCCGTTCGCCGCCACCTACATCGGCGGCGCGTCGGACGGTTTCGTCGCCAAGGTCGCCACCACGCTGACCGGCGCGGCCTCGCTGCCGTACGCCACCTACGTCGGCGGGGCCGGCGAAGATCGCGGCAATGCCCTGACCCTCGGCTCGACTGCCGGCCTCGTGTACGTGACCGGGCGCACGGCATCGACCGACTTCCCGGTCTCGGCCGGCGCATTCCAGAGCACGCTCAACGGCACCGCCTTCGACGCCTACGTGCTTGCGCTCGACACAACCGCAGCCGGCGCGGCCGGGCTCGGATATGCGAGCTACCTGGGCGGCAGCGGCGACGACCGCGGCCTGGCGATCGCACGCGGCGCGTCGGACAACCTGTATCTGACCGGGCGGACGATGTCGGTCGACTTCCCGACCAGCGCCGGCGCGCCCGATGCCACCTGCGGCACCGATGCCAACTGCGACAACGACGGCAGCCAGAGCTTCTTCGACGCCTTTGTGGTGCGGATCGATCCAGCGCTCTCAGGCACCGCCTCGCGCGTGTACGGCACCTACCTCGGCGGCGAACGCCGCGATGAGGGCGAGGGCATCACGGTGAACCCGGCCACGGGCGAGGCGTACCTCACCGGCTACACAAACTCGACCCGGTTCCCGACAATCAACGCGCTGCAGCCCGCCTGCGGCTGGGGCTGTGGCCGCGTGTACGCCGACCCATTGATCGAAGGTTTCACCGACGCGTTCGTCACGCGCCTCAATGCCGACGGCACGCAGCTGGCGTTCTCGACGTACCTGGGCGGCAACAGCGCCGACTTCGGATTCGACATCCTCTTGGATGAGACGGCGAGCACGATCACGCTGGCCGGCGAGACCTATGCCGGCGACTTCCCGCTCGTGTCGCCGCTCCAGACCGTCAACAACGGCAATTACGAGGTCTTCGTCGCCAAACTCGACAACACAGCCACGGAGACGGCCGATCTGTCTGTGACGCAAAGTGACTCGCCAGACCCCGTGTTCGTCGGCGACACGGCCACCTACGTCATCACGGTGACCAATGCGGGCCCCGATACGGCGCCTGCCGTTCGGTTGTCGGAGGAGATCCCGGAGGCCGTCAACGTGTCGCTCAACACGGTCACCTCCAGTGTCGGCGCCTGCGCGGCCATCTTCAGCTACGGTGTCTCCTGCCAGCTGGGCGACCTGAGCTCGGGCACCAGCGCCACCGTGACGGTCACGGTCAGCGTCGCCTCGTTTGCGTCACCGATGACCATCACCAGCACCGTCGGCGTGGCCTCGAACATCAGCGACCCGGTGGGCGCCAACAACCTCGCCCACACAGGCACGGCGATCACAAGCGGTCCGGTGTTGGATCGACTGCTCTATCTACCGGAGGTCAGCAAGCTGCCCTGAGCCACCGCGCGTGAGCGAACGAAAACGAGCCGCCATCGGTCGCGCGCGACCGACGGCGGCTCGTTTTCGTTCGCGGCAGTCTCAGATCCGGGCCAGGGCCTGGCCCAGGTCGTCGATCAGGTCGTCGGCGTCTTCGATGCCGACGGCCAGCCGCACCAGGTTGTCGCGAATTCCGACCTCGAGCCGTTCGGCTGTCGAGAGCTCGTAGTAGCTCATCAGGGCCGGTTGCTCGATCAGGGTCTCAGACCCGCCCAGCGACGGCGCGATGATCGGCAGTCGCACGGCGTCGATCAAGCGGCTGGCGTCTTCGAGCGTCGTGCCGACCTCGAAGCTCACCACCCCGCCAAAGCCGAACATCTGCGCCCGCGCCACGCGGTGATCGGGGTGCGACTCCAGGCCTGGATAGTAAACGCGCGAGACGCCGGGCTGGGCCTCGAGGAAGGCCGCGACCCGCTGGGCGTTCGCGTTGTGCCGCTCGACGCGCAGGCCGAGGGTCGACAGACCACGCGCCAGCAACGCCGCCGCCGCCGGATCGATCACGCCGCCGAGCACGCCGGCCGCCTGGCGGAGCGAATCGATCAGCCCGGCCTCGCCCACGACCACGCCGGCCAACAGATCGTTGTGGCCGCTGAGGTACTTGGTGGCCGAGTGCACGACCAGATCGATGCCGAAGTCCAGCGGGCGTTGATTGATCGGGCTGGCGAAGGTCGCATCGATCACGGTTTTGACGTGATGGCGGCGGGCGATGTCGACCACACGCGGCAGATCGACCACGCGCAGGTACGGGTTGGTCGGCGACTCGGTCACGATCAGGCGGGTGTTCGGTTGCAGTGCGGCCTCGAGCGCGACGTAGTCGCCCATCGGCACGACCGTATGGCTGATGCCGAAGCGCTTGAGGTAGGTCTTGCAGAACTGGCGGGTGCGGCGATAACAATCGGCGCCGATCACAACATGCGACCCCGACGAGAGCATCGCCAGGAGCACAGTCGTGATCGCGTTCATGCCCGAGGCCAGCAGAAGCGCGTCCTGGCCGTGGTCGAGCGCTGCCAGCCGGGCTTCGCAGGCCGCGACGGTCGGGTTGCCGTAACGGCCGTATTCGATCCGCCGTTCCTCCGGCCGGGCATCGTCGGCGCCGCCCCACAGCCGGCTCTCCTGATAGGCGCACACGTCGGCCGTGTCCTTGAACGTGTAGGTGGCCGACTGCACAACCGGCGTATGCAGGGCGTGATACGGCACCTCACGCGTGCGCCCGGCGTGCACGGCCGCGGTCGACGGGCCGCGGTACGACGGGGCCGGCTCGCTTTGATCTTGACCAACGACAAAACGCAGCGGCGCCGCCAGCTCGGGCTTACGATCGGCACGACCGTTGGGGATGTTCGGGTTGATGGGCATAGCCTCTCCTGAATACATGCTCTCCAGGGAGGCCAGAGGGGGCAACAAAAAACCCCTTCTGGATGTGAGAAGGGGCGCGACGCGGAAACCCTTACTCTCATCTTCCAGAAATCGACGATCAGATCGTCGGTACTGCCGGAGTTGGCACCTGACTCATGTGAGTTGGTTGCCGAGGCTTCAACGGGCCGGTCCCTCAGCCTCTCTGGATAAGAGCAGCAGATCTATGTGATTACACTTCAGGATATGTGAATCGCTCGGGACTGTCAAGGCCCGTTCCGGGCAGCCGTGGGGCCGGCCATCGCGCCTCATGCGCGAGACCGGTCCTGATGCTTCGGGCAAGTCTGCCCGGATGGGGGGAGCCAGCCGAAGAAACAAAGCTGCGAGGGTCGAGGCTTGCCCTCGACCCTCGCAGGCCTGCGCGTTCCGCCCAACGGACTGTGGCTGAGCAGTCACGCGAATGCGCGATATGTGTCAAAACCCGTTCGGGTTCACCTCAGATGCGATCGCCCGAGGACAGTCGTTTGCCACGTTCATCCGTTATCGCCGTGACGGCACCGGCGTTGCCGGCACGCGCTCGAAGGGCAGCTCGAACCCGAAGGTGCTGCCCTTCCCCAATCGGCTCTCGCTGTAAACCTTGCCCCCGTGACGCTCGATAATCGAGCGGACCATGGCGAGGCCGAGGCCCGAGCCCTTGACGCTGGTGGCGCCGCGCTGCTTGACGCGGAAGAACTTTTCGAAGAGGTGCTGCTGATCGGCCGGCGCGATACCGACCCCGGTGTCGTTCACGGCAACCCGGAAGCGCTCATCCACCAGCTCGAGCCTGACGGCGATGTCACCGCCCTGCGGCGTGTATTTGATGGCGTTTTCCACGTAGTTGTTGATCGCCATCCGCAGCAGTGTGGCGTCGCCGTACAACGGCGGGAGATGATCCGACGCCTCGAGCTGCAGGTGCAGACCTTTGAGCGCCGCCGCCGATTGATGGGTCTCGACCACGTCGCGGGCCAGATCCTGCAGCCGGCACGGCTCCTTCTCGACGCCGACGCCGGCCTCGATCCGGCCGAGGTCGAGCAGGGTGTCGATCAGGTGGGTCATGCTCTCGATGCCACCGATGATCTTGTCCGAAAACTCACGCTGCTTGTCGTTGAGCGGGCCGACCATCGGGATCATGGTGGCGTAGCCGCGCATGTACGTCAGCGGCGCGCGCAGGTCGTGGCTGACATTGGCCACGAACTCGGATTTCATCTCGTCCAGCTCTTTGAAATGGGTGACGTCGCGCAACACGCACACCCGCCCGATCGCGGTGCCGTCGGCGCTGATGATCGGCGAGACCGAGGCGTACAGCACGCGACCGGCCACGCCCGGGAACTCGCCCGACGCGCCTTCCTTGGTGACGCCGTCGTTGATCAGACGGACCAGCTCGCGGTTCGGCAACACTTCGGCCAGTGGGCGATCCACCACGCTTTGAGCGCTGAAGCGGAACGCCTGCTCGGCGGCCGGGTTGACCAGGACCACGCGGTTGCCGCGATCGGTGACGATCACGGGGTCGGGCGTCGAGGCCAGGGTCGCGGCCAGCTGTCGGCGGCCCTGTTCAGCCGTCTCGAATAGGCGCCCGTTGGCAACCGCGATCATGGCCTGCCCGGCCAGGGTCTGCAGGAAGTTGAGCTCGGCGTCCGAGAACGCGTGCGGTCGATCGTAGGCCAGCCAGATCAGGCCGTAGTTCGTCGGATCCTGAAACAGCGGTAGCGCCACCAGCGACCCGATCCGTCCGCCCACCGCCGCGGCGTCGAGCACGGTGCGCGGGCGTGCCAGGTTGTCGACGATCAGGCGCTCACCCGGCTTGACGAGCTCCAGCAACTGCCGATCAAGCGCCGCCATCAGCTCCGAGGCCGGGCCGGCCGCAAAAGTCTGCAAGTTGACCGTCCCGTTCGCGCCGGCCGGCAGGCGACCGCCCGCCGATTCGGCCGCGATCAGCACGATCCGCACGCCGGAGGCGGAGGTGGCTTTGAGCGCGCCCTGCAGGATCGGTGGAAGCGCCTCGCCTAGATTGAGGTTGCTCGAGACGCTCTGGCTGACGCGCAGCAGCAAGCTGAGCTCCTTCAGGCGCGCGTCGAGCTTCTGGCGCATGTGCTCGAAGGCCTGGCCGGCGCGGCCGATCTCGTCGTCGCCGTGGACGCGCACGGGCTGGTCGAGCTGGCCTTCGGAGATGATCTGGGCGGCATGCGCCAGCTCCTCAGCCGGCCGCGTGATCTGCAGCGCGATCAGCGACACAAAGAGCAGGCCGAGCAGGCCGGTCACGGCCAGGATGAACACGATCGGCACGGCGATCTGTGACGCCAGGCGCAGCACCACCACGTTGGGCACGCTCAACACGATCTTCCACGGATGGCCGGGCGCCGTGTACTCCAACACCATCTCGCGCGTGCCATCCGGCGCGCGATCGCGGTAGGCGACCCCGTCGGGCAGCGGGCTGTCGAGCAGGCCACCGGCCGGCTCAGTCGGTGCGTAGAGCGTGCCGATCACGGTCTGGTCAGGGTGGAAGATCACCTGGCCGCGCTCGTCCACGATCATGCCCTGGCCGACGCCGCCGGCGATGTTGCTCAGCGTCGCCGCTGCCGATTGCATCAGCGGATTATTGGCCAGGTCGGTTTCGCCGACCAGCACACCGACCACCTGCCCCGTATCCGGGTCGATCACCGGGGCCACGAAGACCACCTGCGCCAGGGGCAAGCCGTTCTCGCCCGAGACCACGCGCACGTCGTTGGCCGGTTGGCCGGACAACGCGCTTTGGATCAGGATCAGGTCGGCGTCGGTCAGAGCCGGCAGCGCCGAGGGATCGGCCGTCTGCCCGGCCGCCGCGATTCGTTGGCCGTTGAGATCCAGCAACGTCAGTTGCTTGAAGAAGGCCAGTTGCCGCATCGACTGCAGCAGGCCGGCGGTTTGATCGAGCGTGTCGAGGCGCAGCCACGACCGGCTGAGCGCGATCTCGCGCAACATGCTCGCGCCGGTCTGCACGAAGAACGGGATCTCGCGGCCGGCGTTCTCGGCAGCGCGCGCCATCTGATCCAGCGCCAGCGTGGTTGAAACGTCGTTGGCGATGCGCAGGTCGGCCCAGAAGAGCGTGGCGATACCGACCATGAACAGGGGGATGAGCGTGAACAGCAGCTTGCGATTCAGGCTCCGGACGTACGGCGCCGGCTGGCGCGCGGGTTCGTGCGGCCACCAGCGCGGCATGGCCAGGCGCGCCACTTCCGCCACAAGGCCGGCGATGACGGCCTGCCCGACGAAGATCGGGGCGGCAGCGTAGGCCATCGAGACGACGTAGTCGATGGCGGCCAGGCCGGCCGTCTCGGAGTAGGCGAAGTAGGAAAGGAACAGAAAAAGCGCCAGCCCCAAACCGAAGATCAGGCCCGCGACCACCGGGCGGCGGGCCATGGCCATCAACCAGCCGGTGTAGTTCTGACGCACCGCCCCGGCGACCATCGCCGCCAGGAACGCATATTCAAAGGCCGTGAAGGCAACGTAGGTTTCGAACCCGGCCCGCATCAGGCCCGTCAGGAAGCCGATGACCAGGGCTGGGCCGATCCCCAGCCAGCCGCCAGCGAGGAAGGCCGGCACCAGCGCCAGGAGCGCCAGGCCGGGCCGTTGCGGCTCGACCGGGACACCGGGCGGGGGCAGGATGTCGGCCGGAAAGCGGATGATGAGGGCCTCGGCCGCCAGGATCCCGGCCGCGGCCAGGACCAGCACGGTCAGCCACTGCCCTGCCCGCATCTTGAGCCAGTCGTTGCGCGTGGCTGCGAGCACGCCGACCGCGAACAGGCTGTAGAAGATCAGCAGGATGTAGCTGACGAAGCCGGCCGGCTGGCTGAGGTGCCAACCTGCGCCAAAACCCCAGAAATCAAACAGCATAGGGTGAGTATAGCATCGGGCCTATTGGCCGCAAGAAACGGCCTGTGCGATGCTGTGCGGCGTGCAAGATTTGGGCCCGTCGCGGGCCGTTTCTTGGGGCGAATGCCCTGGGGCGGATGGGCACAATCTGTTGAGGGCGATACACTCGTGGGAGGGAGCCGGCTGCCGGGCTCAATCAACTGATGTCCTGACTGTGGGTCGGGGCAATCCACGCTCAATCGTCTGCCCAACCCGCCCTGTGGTGAAACGGGCACTGCCCCAGATCTCTGCCCCAGGGATCGGTCGGTCCAAAAACCCATTCATCGTCTGAGGAGGCCGGATTGCACAATATCGACCTCTTGATCAACATCGGTGTGGCGCTCTGCGTCGCCTTTGTCGGGGGCTACCTGGCCCGCCTGATCAAACTTCCGCCGATCGTTGGCTACCTGTTGGCCGGCGTCGCGATCGGGCCCTTCACCCCCGGCTTTGTGGGGGATAGCGAATCCATCGGACAGCTGGCCGAACTGGGTGTGATCTTCCTGATGTTCGGCGTGGGACTGCACTTCTCTATCCACGATCTCTGGCGCGTGCGCGATATTGCCGTGCCGGGTGCACTGTTTCAGATGCTGGCCGCGACCGGGCTGGGCCTGGCGCTCAGCCAATGGTGGGGCTGGACCCTCAGCGCCGGACTGATCCTCGGTCTGGCCGTATCGATCGCGAGCACGGTCGTGCTGCTGCGCGGGCTGATGGACAACGGGCTGCTCAACACCCGCCATGGCAAGGTCGCCGTGGGTTGGCTGGTGCTGGAGGATCTGGCCACCGTCCTGATCCTGGTCGTGCTGCCGGTCTTGAGCACCACCGAGGACGGCGTCGATGGCGGCGCCATCGTCTGGGCCCTTGCCAAAGCCGGCGTTTTTGTCGGCGTCGTGCTGATCGGCGGCGGGCGCCTGGTGCCCTGGATGCTGCAGCGCATCGCGCACACTCGGTCGCGCGAGTTGTTTACGCTGCTCGTCCTGGCGGTCGCCCTGGGCACCGCCCTGAGCGCCGCCTCGATCTTCGGTGTCTCGCTCGCACTGGGGGCTTTTCTGGCCGGCGTGATCGTCAGCGAATCGCCGCTCAGCCACCAGGTCGGGGTCGAGGTGCTGCCCTTCCAGGAGGCGTTTGCGGTGCTGTTCTTCGTGTCGGTGGGCATGCTGGTGAACCCCGCCTATCTGTTGGCCAATGCCGGTCAGGTTCTCGCGCTGACGGCCTTGATCGTGATTGGAAAGGCATTGATCGCAGCCGGCATCGGGTTCTTGTTCCCCCACCCGGCCCGGACCGCACTGGTCGTGGCAGCCGGACTGAGCCAGATCGGCGAGTTCTCGTTCATCCTGGGGCAGGCTGGCCTATTGCTGGGCCTGATTCACCCGGATCAATACTCGCTGATCCTGGCGGGCGCGCTGCTCTCGATCACGGTCAACCCGCTGATGTTTCGGCTGATCGGCCCGATCGAGCGCAGTTTGAAACGTTCGCCGGCCCTGTGGCGGCGCCTCAATCACCACGGGCCCGTGCCGATCCCGATCGATGATGGACTGAGCGGACACGTCGTGGTGGTGGGTTGGGGTCGCGTGGGACACCATGTCGTCGATGTGCTTGAGCACGTCAAGGTTCCGCGCCTGGTCGTGGAGACCGACGCCGCGCGAGTCGAAACCCTCCAGCGCCAGGGTGTGCCGACCCTGTTCGGTGACGCCGCCAACTCCGAGATCCTGGCACACGCCCGGCTGGCGCAGGCCCGGGCCCTGGTCATCACGGTTCCCGACGAAGCCAGCGCCGCCCTGATCGTCTCGTCCGCCCGACAGCTCGCGCCGGACGTGCCGATCATCGCTCGTTCGGAGACCCAGGACGGCGTACGTTGGCTCTCCGAATTAGGGGCCGAAGACGTTATTCACCCGGAGCTCGAGGGCGGACTGGCGATCGTGCGCCACACGCTGATCCGGCTCGGCCTACCGCTGCGGGAGGTCCAGCGTTACACCGACATTGTCCGGCGCGATCACTATCATCTGGAGGTCGATAAACCGGCCGAATACCGGATCCTCCACCAGCTGCTGAATGCGGCTCAGGGCATCGAGGTAACCTGGGCCCGCCTGCCCGAAAGACACCCGTTGGTCGGACAGACCTTGATCGGCGCCGACATCCGATCGCGCACCGGGGTATCTGTGGTGGCGCTGTTCCGCGACGGGCAATTGCTGCCGAATCCCAAATCCAGCACGACGTTCCTGGCTGAAGACCGGATCGGGCTGATGGGCGATCAGGAAGACGTGGCCGCCGCCGAACAATGGATAATGGATATGGCGACGGGCGTCCGGTCCGAGGCGTGAGGCGTTGGCGCTTCGCCGGCGCGATCGGCACGAACCGAGAACGTCTCGAAAAACCGGCCGGCTCATGGTATACTCCGGCGCGCTTTAGATGCCACCTTAGCTCAATGGCAGAGCAACCGCTTCGTAAGTGGTAGGTTTCGAGTTCAACTCTCGAAGGTGGCTCACCCCAAACCGGCCTGGCGGGCACCACCCCTCAGGCCGGTTTTCGTTGAATCGCCCCCTTACCCAACCAACAAATCGGCTAAGATTGGCACCGATGATCAGCCCCTTGATTCTCGGTGTCGCCGGCGGCACGGGCTCCGGCAAGACGACCGTCGCGCGCCGGATCCTCGAGCGAGTCGGCGCGGACCGGATCGCCTATGTGCCTCATGACGCTTACTATCACGATTTCAGCGCCTATTCGCGCGCGCAACGAGATGCGTTGAACTGGGATCATCCTGATTCCCTCGACACCGAACTGATGGCGACCCACATCCGGCAACTGCGGATGGGTCAGCCGGCCGAGATCCCGGTCTATGATTTCACCCAACACTGCCGCGCGCCGCAGACCGTGCACGTCGAACCGCAACCGGTCATCCTGATCGAGGGCATTTTGATCTTCGCGGATGCTGATTTGCGCAAGCTGTTCGACGTCAAGATCTTCGTCGATACCGATCCCGATCTCCGCTTCATTCGCCGCCTGCAGCGCGACATCACCGAACGCGGCCGCACCGTCGAGACGGTGATTCAGCAATACCTGACCACCGTCCGCCCCATGCATCTGGAGTTCGTCGAACCATCGAAGCGGTATGCGGACGTCATCATCCCCGAAGGCGGCCTGAACGAAGTAGCGATGGACCTGGTCGTGGCCCGGCTCGTTGAGCTCCTGGCGGTGGGATGAGTGAGCCGCTGTCCGGCCCTTCCACCGGGGGGGTAGCCTCCGTCTTCATGCGGCGCGCTCATGGGGCACTGGCGCTGGGCGCCAGCCTGGGTGGGACCGGCTTATCGACGCTGGCTCAACTGATCTTCATCCCGATCTTCATCACATTATTGGGCTTTGAAGCGTACGGTCTGATCGGCTTCTACCTGGCCGTCGCCGGAGCCGCCCAGGTGATGGACCTCGGCCTCAGCCCCGCCCTCAGCCGCGAGTTGGCCGGCCTGGACTCTCACCCGGATGCCGCCGCGCCGACCCGCGATCTTGTGCGCACGGTCGAAGTCGGCTATCTCCTGTTGGGAGCCGTGCTCGGCGCGGCCCTGACCGGGCTGGCGCCGTGGCTCGGGCGCTACTGGTTCCAAGGCGCCGGGCTCCCGAACGAGACGATAGTGCAGGCCCTGCAGGCGATGGGGTTGCTGTTGGTCGTGCAGTGGCCCATCAGTCTGTATCAAAGCGGGCTGGTCGGACTTGAGCAGCAGATCGGCCTGAACGTGATCAACACCGGCGCGACGATCCTGGCCAACGCCGGCGGCGCTTTGCTGCTGTGGTGGGTCTCCCCAACCCTGATCACGCTGCTCGTCTGGTTGATTGTGGTCAACGCCGTGCGCACAGTCGCGCTCGCGATCCTCTTGTGGCGCAACCTGCCCGCGGCCGACCGGGGGCCGCGCATCGACCTGAGCCGCCTGCGCGCCATCGCGCCATACGCGGCCGGGATGGCGGTCGGCTCGGCCGCCGGGCTTTTGCTGACGCAACTCGACCGGGTCGCCGTGAGTTGGTACCTGCCTCTGGCCGATCTGGGTCGCTACACCCTGGCCGCCACTGTGGTGACCGCGTTGGGTCTGCTGGCTGTAGCCACCTACCACGTCCTCTTTCCGCGTCTGGCCAGCCTGGTCGAGGCCGGCTCCAACGACG
>JAEURK010000129.1 GCA_016789175.1 Anaerolineales bacterium | reverse complement strand
TGGGCGCGACCGCTGCTCGACGGGCTGCTGGCGCTCAACCTCGACCTGGCCATGGATGCGCTCGCGATCCGGCTGGGCTATTGGGATTGGGGCAACGGTCTGGAGCAGGGTTACTTCGGTGTGCCGTACGCCAACTTCTGGGCCTGGTTCTGGGTGGTGTTCTTCTTCTCGGCCGGTTGGCGGGCCCTGGAGCGTTGGCCGCATCCGCTTGCGGTCTGGCTGGCGCCGGTCGGCGCCATCGGGGTCGGTGTGACGGGCGTCCTGGCGACCAACTGGCTGATCACGTCGGGCGTCAGCCGTGCTTGGTACGTGCCCACGGTCGTGCTTGTGCTCGGCGGAGCGCTGAGCGTGGTGCTCGCGCTGCGCCCACGGCTGCATGCGCGACCGGTGCCGGCCATCGCCTGGATGGTGCCGCTGGTCTACCATGCCTTCTACCTGGTGGTCGGGCTGGCGACGGGCGTGATCCTGCAGCCGGTCGTCCTGCTGTGGGTGAGCCTGGCCATGCTGGCCGTCTCGCTGGGCGTGCATGTGCCGGTCACGGCCTGGGCGCGCCGGCCGGACCGCGCCTAGTCGCTCACCGCACGTCCGTCTCACCCGAAGGCCAGACCGCGCACGTGACCTGATACGGCAACGCACCCAAATAGCGACGCCACTCCACCAGCGACAGGTTGCGTCCAGCCAACTGACAGGCTCGCGCCACCAGCGCATCCGGACCGACATCCACCATCGTCAGAGGCAAGTCAAAGCCCCACAAGGCCAGCACCGCGCCGTCGGGTCGAGCGCTAAAGCCTCGGAACGACGAGTCAGGCAGAGGCAAACTTGCGTACGGGATGGGCCGTTGCAGATCGGCGAGGTCCCACAACTGGACGGCCCCCAGCACTTCGTCGCCGACCGCCAACACGCCGCTGGCCGGCAGATAAACCGCATCCGAGATCGCGTCCGACAACGCGGGCATGGGGCCGCCGACCGATATCGCACCCGACGGTCCGTTCAGGTCCCAGATGGCGAGGCGGCCATCGTGGTCGCCCGTAATCACCAGATTCCGATCAGGGTCATAGGCCAGGCTCTGGATCTGATCGCCGAACGGCTCACCCCACAGGGTCGGGGCCGCTGGATCCTCAACGCTCCAAACATGCACTTGTCGATCCCAGCTCGCAGCCAGCAGCCGGCGCGAGTCGGCGCTGAAGACCAGCGTATGCACGCCGTTGTTGGTCGAGGTCGGCTCCGACAGCAGCTGCGGCGCAGACGGGTCGCGCACATCCCACAGCCGGACGACGCCGTCATAGTCGCCGGTCGCCAGGAGCCGGCCATCCGGGCTGATCGCCAGGCTCCAGATGCTGATCGTATGGCCGGTCACGGGCTGCGTGAGCGGCTTTGGCGCGCGGGAGTCACGCACGTCCCACAGGGCGATATCGCCGGCATACTCCGCGGCCGCCAGCCACGTCCCGTCCGGGGCAAAGGCGGCGTCCATGATGAGGCTACCCATCGACAGAGGCTCAGAGGCCTGCACCGGGTCGGCCGACAGACGCAGATCGAACAGCGCGACCTGGCCCACCTGCTCAACGGCCAGCAACTGACCATCCGGGCTGTAGCGGACGAAGTCCGGCATCGCGGCCAGCCCCGGCATGGATCGACCCGGAGCGGCCTCAGGATCTCCCACGCGCCACAGCGTGAGTTGACCGTCGGTGTTGACCGTGGCCAGGCTGGCGCCGGTGGGTTGGTAGGCGACAGCATACGTCGGGCCCTCGGCATCGGCCTGGGCAGCCATGACCTCGAGCCCACCGGTCAGGCCAAAGCCGAGAGAGGTGAGGGTGCCGTCCGCGCGCGCGACAACCAGCGTGCCGCCGTTGAGGCTGTAGGCCAGGTCGTAGACCACGCTGTCGGGCACCGTCCACTCGCCAAGCAACCGCGGCGCTTCGGGTCGGGTCACCGCCCAGACCATTACGGTCTCTCCGCGGGTCAGGGCCAGGTGCTCGCCGTTCGGACTGAAGACGGCCCGCTCGATCCACAGGTCGCCCTTGCCTTCGAAATCGGGCTCGCTCAGCAACGCGGGCGCCGCCGTATCGCGCAGGTCCCACAGCGCAAAGCGGTCGCCGGGCCCACCGGTTGTGACGAGCACGGCTCCGTCGCCACGATAGGCGAGACCGTCAATGGGCGCTGGATGCGCCGCAAACGGAGCCCCGATCGCCACGGGAGCATCGGCCCGCGCGAGGCTCCACCGTTGAACGCTGCCGTCGCTGTAGCCTGTGACCAATTCCCGCCCGGAGGGGTGCAGGGCCATTGAGGTCAAATCCGTCAC
>JAEURK010000121.1 GCA_016789175.1 Anaerolineales bacterium | reverse complement strand
GGGGGGGGGGGGGGGGGGGGGCGGCGCCCTCACCCCCCCACCCCTCGGTTTTCGCCAGTCTTCTGCCAACAGGGCTGAACAGTCGTTGATAGGCTGCAGCGCCACGAAAAGTGCAGCGGCGGGCCGGTTTTACTCGGCCCGGGCCAGGCGCAGACGATGCCCGAACAGGATCATCCACACGATCAGGCCGAGTCCGATACTCAGGGCTGGCGCCCAGAGCGAAAGCCACAAGGACGGATCGACGCCTTGCATACGCTGCGAGGCGCGTGTCACGAGCATGACCCACGTCGCCACGCGCGGCCCGCTCAGCATGAACTGCCAGAACAAGTCGTAGATCGCGGACAGAGACCACACGCCCGCGAGGGCAACCGCCAGCGCCCAGGGCAAGGCGCGCGAACGCCCGCCAGCTGTCGCCCGAACCCCGAAGAAGGCGATCGCCAGGATTGTGAGCACAGCCGGGCTGAAGCCGGGCGGGATCATCGCCACCCAGGTGCCGAGCGCGCCGATCGCCCGATATTTCAGGAGCCAGTCGAAAGCATGCAGAGCCGGCGTGACAAACAACCAGGGCGCAAAGGGCAGCAGTAGCCAGAGACTGTTGCGCCCCAGCGGACGCAGTCCGCCGATGGCGTAGGCTCCGAGCAGCGCCAGCACCAGGTTGATTACAACTCCCGCCACCGGCGAAAGCAGCGAGTCAGACCAGACAACCAACCCGTTAATGTCGGGCAGGCGATCGGTTGAACCACTCAGCAGCGGCACCAGATAGATCCAAGCCAGCAGGAGCACCGCGACAGCCGTGATCCCCCCGCCGACCACCAGCCCAGCCAGCGCGAGACCGGAAGGACGCGCCTGCGAGCTCGCGTCATCGACGGCTTCCAGCGACGGGCGCGCCAACGCCACCCCAAGCCCGGCGAGCAACCCCAGCCCGAGAATCGGTATGAGCGTCAGCGACGCCACAGCCGCGCCCACGCCGCTCTGCATAGACTGGGCGAAGAGCTGAAAGGCCAGCAACAGAGGCGTCATCGTCGCCCGCGCCGGACCACCGTTCGTAAGGGTCATCGGCAGGTCGACCACCTGCCAGCCCAAAGCCGCAGCTGTCGCGATCGAGGCGACCCAGGCGACGAGCATCCATTTGCGCGGTTGAGCGCTCCGGGCTGCGGCCCCGAACACCACCACGCCCAGGCTCACCCCGAACGCCAGGGCGGCCAACCCATCAACAAGCCCGACGAACATGGGCGCCGTCGTCGGATCCGTCAGCCAGGCCGACAACCCGGTCTGGCCTGCCGACCGTTGCCCCATGAGAGTCAACAACAGGGCTAACCCCAACGCACCCGGAAGGTAGAACAGCGCCGGCAGGGCCGCCAGCCCTCGGCTGAGGGCGCTGCCCCCACCGGAGAGCCGCGCAACAGCCCAACCCATCACCGGCGGCACGACCGCGACAGCCAACACGCGGACGAAAGCCAGCGCCAAGGCAAAGAGAAACGCCCTGGCCAGATCCTCACGCTCGAAGAGGAGCGCGTAGTTGTCGAGCCCGATCCAGGTCGACCGGGCGTTCAGGACTTCGGTGTCTTGCAGGCTGAGTGCCAGGGTCCCCACGGTCGGCCAGAGCTGCGTAAGCGCACACACCAGCGCTGCCGGTAGCAGAAGCAGAACCGCCAGGATCAGTCGTCCGGGCGAAATTGGCCGAGCCTGGGGCGATATGGAAGAAGAAGGCTGCACGGCGTGATCCTCTCGCATGTCATCTGGGCTGGATCTTCATCAAACCTCGTCCCAGTATACAAATTTCCCACACAATCGAGCAGCATACTCCCCATAGCAACGATATCCCGCAGTTTTTTCCCTGTGGGGCAAGGAGCAGACAATGAATCGCACGACACTGACACGGATCGGCTGGGGCCTGGGCGCCCTGGTCGTCCTCGCCCTGGTCGCGGCCGGGGCCTTTTGGGCGGGCGCCCGCACCACCGGCGCCTGGATTGGGCCGGGCAGCATGATGCAGCCGTATGTGAACCCGGATGCGCAGGTCGATCCAGGGACCCAGAACCTGCCGGGCTACCAGGGCATGCCAGGGATGTGGCAGCGCGGCAACGGCGGCATGCCGATGATGGGTCGCGGCGGTTGGGGCTTCAGCCCGTTCAGCCTGCTTTTCGGTGGGCTGCGTCTGCTGCTCTTCATCGGCGGGATCTTCCTGGTCTTCGCGCTCTTCCGTCGATTGTTCTTTGGCTGGGGGCCGCGCCCCTGGCATGGCCACGGCCCGGAAGGTTTCGAAGCCCGCGCGCGCGAGCGTTTTGAAGCCTGGCACAAGGAAGCGCATACCGGCGAGGCGCCGACCACGCCGCCGGCGCAGTAGGTCCTCGTCAGGCAGCGAAGGGCGAATGTTGCGCACGACCGACATTCGCCCTTCGTCTTTCGTCGCTCGTCCGCCACCAGGGTATGATCTCGCCATGAAACGCATCCTCGTCGTCGACGACGAGCTCAAGATCGCGCAGATCGCGCGTGACTATCTCGAGCACGCGGGCTTCAAGGTCGCGTTGGCCGGCGACGGCCCGACCGCCCTGGCGGCCTGGGGGTCCGAGAAACCCGATCTGGTCGTGCTCGACCTCGGGCTACCGGGGCTCGACGGCCTGGACGTCGCGCGCGAGATCCGGCGCGCGGGCAACACCCCGATCATCATGCTCACGGCCCGCGGCGAGGAGAGCGACAGGCTGGTCGGGCTCGAGCTGGGCGCCGATGACTACATCGTGAAGCCCTTCAGCCCGAAGGAACTCGTGGCCCGCGTACGCGCGGTGTTGCGCCGGGTCGAGCAACCGACGACGACGAAGGGCGTGCTCCGGGCCGGCGATCTCGAGCTCGATCCGGATCGCCTGCGCGTTACGCGGGCCGGTTACGTCATCGATCTGACCGCAACCGAATTTCAGTTGCTGGCAGCGCTGGCGGCGCAACCCGGGCGGGTCTTTACCCGCGCTCAGTTGCTTGACGCCGTCCAGGGCGTGGCCTTCGAGTCATACGAGCGCGCGATCGACAGCCACATCAAAAACATTCGGCGCAAGTTGGAGCCCGATCCGCGCCAGCCGCGCTACGTGCTGACGATCTACGGCGTCGGCTATAAACTGGCGGATGAACCATGACCGAACCCGGCAGCACCCCGCCGAACCCCGCCGAAGCCGGCCGTCGTGGCCGCCGTTTCGGCCCGCCGTTCCCTCGCCGCGAACGACCGCCGTGGTGGCCCCAGAACGAGCCCTGGCCGCCAGAGCACTGGAACCCGCGGCGCTGGCTGTGGCGCGTGGCGCTGCTGTTTGTAATGTTGTTTCTCATGGTCACCGCGTTCGGTGTGGCGGTGGCCTGGCTGAGCCAGACCTTCCTGTTCGAGCCGCGCCCGTCGACCTCCGACATGCCCTGGATGATGCGCAGCATGTCGTGGGGGTCGTTCGCGACCCGGCTGGCCATTGGCGGCCTGGCGTTGACCCTGTTCGTCGTCGGCTTCGTGAGCGTGGTCCGGCATCTGGTTCGCACGACCCGGCCAGTCGACGAGGTGATGCAGGCCGCGCAGCGCGTGGCGACCGGCGACTACTCGGTTCGGGTGCCGGAGGCCGGGCCGCGCGAGACCCGGGCGCTGGCCAACACCTTCAACGCCATGACAGCGCAACTCGAAACCAACGACCAGCAACGGCGGCGGCTCCTGGCCGACGTGACGCATGAGTTGCGCACACCGCTCACCATCATCCAGGGCGAGCTCGAAGCCGTGCTCGACGGAGTCCATCCGGCGGACCCGGCCCACCTCAACGCCATCCTGGACGAGACGCGCGTGATGGGGCGCTTGATCGAGGATCTGCGCACGCTGGCGCTGGCCGAGTCGGGCGCGCTGCGCCTGATGCGCGAGCCGGTCGACCTCGGCGTATTGGCCAGCGAAGCTCTGGCCGGGTTCCAGGGACAGGCGGTTGCCGCCGGGGTATCGCTCGAGGTCGAGGCGCCGACCGAGCTGCCGCTGGCCGACCTGGATCCGCTCCGCATGCGCGAGGTGCTGACCAACCTGATCGCCAATGCGCTGCGCTACACGCCGGCAGGCGGCCGGATCGTCGTGGCGATCCGGGCCGACACCCCGGGCCAACTGGATGTGGCCGTGCGCGACACCGGGGCCGGGATGCCGACCGAGCGTCTGGCCCACATTTTCGATCGGTTCTACAAGTCGGACGAATCACGCGGCAGCGGTCTCGGCCTGGCGATCGTCAAGAGCCTGGTCGAATCGCACGGCGGCAGCTTGAGCGTCGCCAGCACACCTGGCGCCGGTACGGTCTTCAGCTTCACGGTCAAGCTCTAGGCTGGCGCAGGCAGACGGCCGGTGGACAGCGAGCCCCGGAATGCCTCACCTAACAATGCCGCCAATTGCCGGCCTTTTCAGCACCCGCCCGGCGATATCCGGCCATCTGCGGCCATTCCCGATATCGGGCCGCCGGCAGGTTGAGGCGTTCCTCTACACCTGCATGAGCAAGTGTCGCAACGATTCCGCCGACGGGGCCAACTCGACCGGCAGATCAGCGCTGCCTGCCAGGATGGCGCGCCCCAGCTGCGAGTGCTTCAGGTCGATCAGATCCTTCTCGTACGGGCTACTGAAGGCGATGTCGCTCTCGATCTGGCCGTCGCGCAAGGTCAGCACCCGCTCCGCGACACCGGCCACCTGCGGGTTGTGCGTGACCACGATCAGGGTCATGCCCTGTTCGCGGTTGAGCGTTGCCAGCAGATCCATGATCTCGTCGGTGGTCTTCGAGTCGAGGTTGCCGGTCGGCTCGTCGGCGAGCAATATCGCGGGCTGGTTGGCCAGCGAGCGCGCGATAGCCACGCGTTGACGCTCGCCACCCGACATCATGTTGGGCAGGTGATTGCCACGCGCTTCGAGCCCGACCAGTTTGAGCAGTTCGCGGGCGCGTTCGCGCTTGCGGCGGGCCGGGAGGGGCGCCTCGGCCATCGGCACCTCGATGTTCTCGAGCGCCGTCAGGGTCGGGATGAGGTTGTGCATCTGGAATATGAACCCGATCGTGCGATTGCGAAAGCGATCGAGGTCACGCACCTTGCCGAGCGATTGCCCGTCGATAATCACCTCGCCCCGGCTGGGCCGATCAAGCGCGCCGAGCATATGCAGCAACGTGCTCTTGCCGGCGCCGCTAGGCCCGATGATGGCCACGAATTGGCCGCGCGGGATGGACAACGAGATGCCGTCGAGCGCGCGCACGCCGACCCCGTCGCCGTAGACTTTGATCAGATCGCGCGTCTCCACCACCGGTTGAGCCGTCATCGTCGATTCCTCACTCATAGCGAAGTGCCTCGATCGGCTGCAGACTGGCAGCCCGCCAGGCCGGGTACAACCCGCCCAGGCTGCCCAGGCCGGCCGCCATCCCCAGGACCTGCACAAACGTCCACGGCGTGTACAGCGGCGTGAGCAAAGAGCTGTAGGCCGGCACGAACCGGAGCGACCAGTTCAGGCCGACACCGATCAGACTCCCCACACCGGCGCTGAACACCGCTAGCACGATCGACTCGGCTAACACCATGCCGATCACGCGTCGGCGCCGCCACCCCAGGGCCCGCAACACGCCGATCTCCTGCGTGCGCTCGAAGACGCTCATCAACATCGCGTTGGTCATCACCACACCGCCCACCACCATCGTCAGCCCGATCAAGGTGTTGAACGCCACACGCGTCGTCTGGAAGTCCTGCGCCCGCTCGGTGAAGCCCTCGGCGCGCGTGATCATCAACTCCGGATACAACGCCTCGAGCGCCGGGGCCAGTTCGGTCGCACGCGCCGGGTCCTCGAGCTGGATCGCCAACAGGCTCACCTTGCGCGGCTTGTTGGCGAGCTCCTGCGTATCCTTGAGCAACATCAACCCGCCGGCATCTTCGTATGAAGAGCCGTTCTCGTAGATACCGACGACGGTATAGCTCGTGCCCGAAAGCCGCAGCGTGTCGCCGATGCCCTTCTCAAGGTTCTCGGCGCCGAAACGGCCGAGCGCGATCTCGCCGGTGCGCAACGGCAGCCGACCTTCGCGCACCCGGTAGTGCTGGATATACGGCTCCTGGGGGTCGAGGCCGAAGATGAAGAAGATCGGCACGTCGCCGACGGCCGGGAAGGCCAGCAGGATGCGCGAGACGGCTTTCACCTCGGGCCGGCTGCGCAACCGGACGGCGACGCGCTCGTCGATCTCGGAGAAGGAGATGTCTGAGGCGCCGGCCTGCTCGGCGATCAAGTCGGCCTGGCCGGCGCCGGCCAACGACGTGAAACTGGCCAGCATGCCGTCGACCAGGCCCATCATCGCCACCACGAAACCGACGCCCAGACCGATGCCGACGACCGTCAGCCCGGTGCGGGCCGGACGGCGCAGCAGCGCCCGCAGCGGCCCGCGCGTGATCGCGCGCCGGCTCCACCAGCTGGCCCAGCGGCCCATGCCCCCGCCGGCGCCGCCCTCGTAACGCATGGCCTCGATCGGCGCCAGCTGCGCGGCGCGCCAGGCGGGATAGAGGCTGCCGACCAGCCCCAGGATCAGGGCCAGACCGAAAGCCTGCAGCAGGAACGTCGGCGACAGTTGGTCCGCGAGCAGTGGTTCGACGGCGGGCACGGTTTGAGCCAGACGAATCAGACCCAGGCCCAGCCCAATACCGAGCAGGCCGCCCAGACCGGCCAGGAGCAACGATTCGCCCAGGATCATGCGCACGACCCGCAGGCGACTCCAGCCCAGGGCGCGGAACACGCCGATCTCGCGGGTGCGCTCCATCACGCTCATCAGCGTGGTGTTCATCATTCCGAGCCCGCCGATTAAGGCCGCGAACAGGCCGATGTACAGGCCCATCGAGCGATAGAGGTCGAGAAATTCGTCGGAGCGGGTCGCCTCACCGGTGCGGGTGACGGCCAGACCATCCCAGCGCGCCTCGATCACGGCCCGCACGGGCTCGGCCTGATCGGCGCCCTCGACCTGCACCGCGAAGAACGTGACCTTGTCGCGCTTTTCGAACGCGCTTTGGGCGTCGCGCAAGCCGATTACGCCGCCGCCGTCCTCCATGCTGACGCCGGTCTCATAGATGCCAACGATGCGATACCGCGAGCCGGCCAGGTGAAAGGTGTCGCCAACGGTCTTGCCGAAATTGCGGGCGGCGATATGGCCCAACAGCATCTGATAGCGGCCGGTGATCGGTCCACCGGCGATCAGGCGATAGCGCGCCATCGCAAAACCGCGCGGGTCCTCGCCCATCACGACGAAGTACGGGGCGTCGGTCATCTGCACGAATCCGACGATCGTGCCGGCCACCGCGTGCACACCCGGGATCTGCTTCAGCTCGGAGCCAACCTCGGCGTCGACTGAGCTGAAGAGCAGCATCATGGCGTCTTTCTGCCCGACCGTGAGGTCGGCCTCAGAGGCGGCCATCACGCCCTGGAAACCATCCGCCATGCCTTCGCCAAACGCCGTCAGCGCGATCACGGCCGCCACGCCGATGGCCACGCCCAGGGCGGTCAACAGCGTGCGCGTGCGGCGGCGCCACAGGTTTTTGATGAGCATCGCCGTCCCTCCGATGCTTCATCTTCATCCCGTTTCACACGGGTTGCAATAAGGCGAGGCTTATCGTCAGCCAGAGGCTGCCCTTTGTCAGGCCGGCGCCAGGGTCAGGCCAGATAGGCGAGGATCATCACGCCAAAGAAGACAGTTGTGACGATCAACTGGCGCACGCCGATCGCGGCCGGGCGCGCGCCGACGGGCGGGCGCAACACACCGCCGACCACGACCTCGACCACCATCAACGCGAACGCCACGACGGCCCCGAGCGGCGCCAGGCCCAGCGATCCCAGGATCAAGGCGACGACCACGTTGGCGCTCGCATAGAGCAGCGTTCGGCGCGCCAGCCGCCAGCGCTCGTCCTGCGCTGGGACGGCCTTCATCCGGCGGTACTCGAGGCACAGGTAGACGTAAACGATACCGCCCGCGGCCTGCAGCCAGCTGAGCGCGAAGAGCACCAGGCCGCGCGGGTCGATGCCCGCCCCGGAGGCGATGCCGTAACCGGCCAGGGCATTCAAGGCCAGCACGCCGGAGCCCACCAGTTCGACCCCCATCTGGCCGCGCTCCTCGCGGCGCATCACCAGAACCATCTGCCAGATCAGCACCGGCGCCGCCAGCACCCCGAGTGCCAGGGTCCAGGCCGCACCTTGAGCGACCAGGCCGATCACGCCGATGACAGCGGCCAGACCGTAAATCGTCGTCCACAACAGGGCCGGGCCTTGTTCGTCGCGCGGCCGGCGGCCGGCCCAGACCTTGACGAGCAGGGTCAGCGGTTGAAGCGACATGAAGGCGCCGAGCGAGGCCAGCAACAACCAGCCAAGCGCCGGCGGGAACGCGCGGGCCACGGCGATGCCGAAGAGGAGGGGCCCGGCCCACATCACCCAGGCGCCGTGCTGTTGCGGCAGAGCGATGTGCAGTCGGAGATAGCGAGCGGATCGAATCGTCATGCGGTCACCTGCGTCAAGAGTCGCAAGCCATGATAAACGAAACGCGGCCCGATCCCGGGAATGGCCGGATATCGCCGGATATCGCCGGATATGGCCGCATGTCGCCTCAATCGAAGCCGAAATATCGGCATTTCTCTACCCGTATTCCGGGAATCGTGCCGCGCCGACAGTTGAATCGAACCGGGAACCACCCCCCGGGTCGCGGCGTCTACTTTCTGTCACACATACGGCGGCCTTCAGAGAGCCGCCTATAAGGAGAAGGAATGTTTCGCAACCTCATCCACCGGGCGGCCCACCTCGTGCTGGCCGCCGCCGTCACGCTGCCGTTGGCGCTGACCCAGACTTCCACGCCGGCCGCCCTGGCCGCGGACAGCTCCCCGACCCGGATCTCGTTCGCGCGCGGCGCCACCAACGGCTCGGTCTCGAGCACGATCGCGGCCAACGAGACCAAACAGTACGTCGTCCGCGCGCTCAAGGGCCAGACGCTGTTCATCAACGTCTCGTCCTCGACCAACGGCGTGGGCGTGCAGGTCGTCGGCTCGGGCAAAGGCGAGCCGACCGTGCTCAGCCGCAGCGCCGACGGCGCCAACTGGACCGGTACGTTGCCGGCCAATCAGGACTACATCATCAAGGTGACGGCCAACAACAACGCCGCGACCTTCTCGATGAACGTCACGATCCCGCGCCGGATCTCGTTCGCGCGCGGCGCCACAAGCGGCAGCGTCGACGGCAGTATCGCCACCCGGCGCACCAACACCTACATCCTGCGCGCCGCCAAGAACCAGACCATGACAGTCACGGTCACGTCGAAGGACTCGGTCGCCCTCACGATCTATGGCCTGACTGACGGTCAGTCGCTGGTGCGCGCCGACGCCACGCGGGTGAGCACCTGGTCGGGCAAACTCCCCGCCGATCAGGACTACGTGATCGCCGTCGTCCCCGGCGTCGACGCCACGACCTTTACGCTGGCTGTAACCATCAAGTAGTCAAGTAGTCGGCCCCGACCGGGCCAAACAAAAGCGGGCCGTCGGCAAGAAGCCGGCGGCCCGCTTTTGTTTGGGATCTATTCGACGACAAGCTCGATCACATCGCCGGCCTCATCGTCCGTGAACTCCAGCAGCTTTCCGGCCTGACCGACCTTGATCCCGGTCAGAATGATCTTCCAGCGCCCGCTCTCCAGGCTTGGGATGTAACGCGCGACCCAGCGCAGGATCGAATCGATCAGCGGCAGCGGGATGCTGACCGTCGATTTCTGCCGGCCGGTCGCGGCATCGCGCACGCGGATGCGCAGCGAACGGTATTCGCGGCCGGGCGCCGGTGCCGGCCCGTTACGGGCAGTGCCGAGCGCCGTAAGCAACTGCTTGGCCTCGTCGGTCGTGATGGTCCCGGCTTCCAGCATTTTGAGGACCTTGAGGCGTTCTTCAGCGGTTGCCATACGTCAATACTCCGAAAGCGTCCCGGCGCGCCGGGCGACGTCTTCCTCATGTCGATACAGCCCGTAACCCACCAGCGGCATCACCAACCCAAACACGGCGATGACCGCGATCTCGATCTCGATCGGGGCCAACTCGGGATAGCCCGGCGGCAGCCCCATCATCAAGGAACGAAATGCATCGACCCCGTGCGAAAGCGGGATGAACCGCGTGATCGCGATGACCCAGTCGGGCAGGACGCTGAACGGGAAGAACGGCGCGCTGACCACCATGAACGTGAACTGGATCACATTGATCAGGGTCTGGGCCGATTCTTTGATACGCAGCGTCAGCGCCGCAAAGGCGAAGCCGAAGCCAAACGTGCCCGAAAGCGTCAGGATCAGCACCAGGAGCCCCAGCGGCAGGTTGTACACCGGCAGTTTGCCGATCAAGGCGCTCATCAGGGCCGCCGAGGTTACGCACAACAACCCGGTCCACACCAGGGAAACCGTGATGCGCGACAGAAGGTTGGCGAACTTCGAAGCCGGGCTCAGATACAACTGTTCCAGCGTGCCCTGCTTTTGATCGCGCCGGACATTGTAGCCGATGGTCCAGAGCGTATCCGACAGGAACATGAAGATGATGAAGCCGTAGACGACCACACCGGTCGTGGCGGAGCTATCCTGCTCCCCGGAGCGCGGCGTGAACATCAGCCCGGCCAGCGTGACCGAGGCCACGATCAGAAAGACCTGGCCGAACGAGGCCGCGAATTCGACCGGATAACGAAGCATGATCGTCAGCTCCTTGCCGGTCATCGCGGCCAGGGTGCTGAAGAAAGCGGCAGGGCCCGTGAGGCGGGATTGCATGGTTCGATGTCCTTATGGCCGTGTTTGACGGCCGGTCAAAACTGCCCGATCCCCTCGTTGCGCTGGACGCTGCGCTCGACCCGGTTGAAGACCCAGAAGCCGAACAACGGCGCGAACAGCATGAAGACCCAGAGCACCGAGAGATCCAGATACCAGGCGTCGAAGAAGTACCCGACGCCCAGCAGCGCCGAGCGGACGCCGTTCGTCATCCAGGTCGGCGGGAAGAGAAAGGCGATGGCGCGCAGGAAGGGCGGCAGGGTAGCGACCGGGAAGTACATGCCCATCAGGAAGCTCACCACCCACTGCATCAGATTGACGATCGCGCTTGACTCCTTCACCCGCAGGACGACCGCCCCGAAGATCAGGGCCATGCCGTAGAGCGGCACCAGGCCCGACAGGATGAAGAGCAGGGCCAGCCACAGATCGCCGGTCAGCGGGTTGACCTGAAAGATCAGACACCCGAGCCCATAGGCGATCAACGCCGTGACCAGGCCGCGGATGACGCTGTACAGCGCCACCCCGCTCGCCAACGTGAAGGTCGAGGTCGGCGACAGATAGACGGCCTCGAGCGTCCCGGTCTCCTGCTCGAAGCGGATCCAGTACGCCACGTGCCAGAACGCGCCCGATACGATCGTGAAGACGCTGCTGCCGATCAGCATATAGGCGACATAGTTGGCAGTGCCGGTGTTGGCCTCGAAGTTCACGGCGGCCTGATCGCCGCCGGCCGCGCGGCCGAGGAACATCGGCATGGCCGCGAACACGATCGGGATCACCACCTCCATGATCATCTGGCCGGGGTAGCGGGTGATGTTGATCAGGCGCAGCTGAGTCTCGGCCAGGGCGGCCGAGAGCGTCTGACCGAAGGTCGGGCGCCCGGCGCGGGGGGGTCTGGGCATTAAGGTGACTCCTTGAAGGCGGCTATGGTCGACCACAAGGGCCGGGGCGACCACAAGGGCCGGGGCGACCACAAGGGTCGCCCCTACGATTGCGGCACGGCACGGGTGTCCTCGGCCAGGGTGCGCCCGGTGCGGGCGATGAACACGTCTTCGAGCGTGACCTCTTCGGGCGCGATCTTCTGGATCACGGCCTGATGCTCGGTCAGCGTCTCGATCAGGCGCGGCAACAAGATGGTGGCGTTGGCCGACATCACGGTCAATTCGGTGTGACCGTTGACCGCCTGCACCGCCGTCCGGGTCACGCCGCCCAGCGCGGCCACCGCCTGGCTGGCGCGCGACGAGATCACGCCCTCGATGCGCAGCACCGCCTCGCGCTTGAGCGAGGCCTTGAGCTCGGGCACCGTGCCGATGGCCAACACCTGGCCGTGATCGACGATCGCCACCCGGTCGCAAAGCGTCTCGGCCTCCGACATGATGTGCGTGGTGTAGATCACGGTCTTGCCTTGATCGTTCAACTGGCGCACGACCGCGCGCAATTCGCGGGCCGACGGCACGTCGAGCGTGTTGGTCGGTTCGTCGAGGATCAACAGCGGCGCATCGTTGATCAGCGCCTTGGCGAACGCGACCTTCATACGCTGGCCCGAGGAGTAGCTCTCGAGCGCACGGTCCGCGATCTCACCCAGATCGAGTTGCTCGATCAGATCCTCGGCCCGCTTGCGCCGATCGCGCGGGCTGAGGTGATAGAGCGCGCCGAAAAAGACCAGGTTCTCGCGCGCCGTTAGCTTCCAGTACAGACCGCGCTCGCCCATCAACATGCAGCCGGTCGTGGCCCGGATCGCGTTGTCGTCCTTCGTCAGCTCGAAGCCGTTGATCACAGCCCGGCCGGACGTCGGCAGCAACAATGTGGTCAGGCACTTGATCAGCGTCGTCTTGCCGGCGCCGTTCGGACCGAGCAGCCCGAACAGTTCGCCGGTTTTGATCTCAAGCGAGACGCCGCGCAGCGCCGGGACCTCTTTGGTTTCAGACTTGAAGAGGCCGCGGCGCTGGCGGGTCACATAGGTCTTGGCCAATTGGTCAACGAGCACGTGACCACTCATGTCGGATCATTTCCTTTCAAGCTCATCGAGCAAGGCGGCGGCCGCGATCGCATCGATAACGCCGGACTGCAGACGCTGCAAGATCGACAACCGCTCGCGCTCGCGAGCCGTCTGGTGTTTCGCAGCGCCCCGTCCCGACGCCTCGGCGCGCGCCGGCGACTGTGCCGGGGCCGTATCGTCCAGGAAGATGGATATGCCGCGCATCATATCGCCCTCTTACTTTCCTTCCAAAGCAGCCAGGAGCTGGGCCGCTTCCGCGGCCGTGACTTTGCCTGTCTCAACCAGCCGCAGGATGGTCAGGCGCTCGTCATCGCTGACCGGCTCGTGTACGACCGGCGCCATCGGCGCCTCAGGCGCCCGCGGAGGCTCCGGCGGGATCACCACACCCCACCGCCGCGAGCGTCGGCCTGCCGTCTCCGCTCGCCGCTCGGCCTCCTCGACCTTGCGCTGGGCCTCTTCCAGCGAGCGCTGGATTGTCAGCCCGCTCTTTTCGAGGATGGCCGTGACATGGCGCATACCGCCGCTCAACTGCCGCGTGACCAGTGACTCGATCGACCCGGCCAGGCTGTCGATGCCCTCCACCTCGGCATCGGCATCGCGAATGGTCACGTCGCCGCCGGCGTGCAGGCTGACCAGGCTGTCGCCTCCGCCCACCAGAACCAGCTGCTCCGGACCCTTGTGGGCCGAACGCACATCGCTCGCATCCACAGTCAGATCGCCGCCACAAACCACCGTGATCGTCGCCGATGTGCCCGCGACCAGATTGACGCGGATGTCGCCGCCAACCGCGACCGCATACTCGTTCCCCGGCACGAAGGCCAGGCTGAGCGACGCATCGCCACCGGCATTCCCGATTTGCAGCGGCCCGTTGACGACCCGCGCGCGCACATCCCCGCCGACGTTGCCGACTGTGGCCGAGCCGGTCTGACGCAAGCCGAGATCGCCACCGCAGTTCGCGACCCACACCGTGCCCGAGATCTCGCGAAGCTGCGCATCGCCGCCGCAGTTCTCGAGCCGCACGTCGCCCGAGATCTCGCGGATGTGCGCATCGCCGCCGCAGTTCGCCACCGCAACACCGACGCCCGCCGGCACCCGTACTTCAAGATCGCCTTCGCCGTGCACATCGATGGTGTTGGCCGTTGGGGCTGCCAGCGTGAACGGCTCGGAACTCAACACCACGACACTTGGCTCGCCGTGAGCCAACACGCGCAAATCACCCTCACTGAAAATGGCCACCGTGGCGCCCGCCCCAACCGGGATGGATTGCTGCTGTTTCATGGAGTTCTCCTCAGGCATTGGTCGCGCTACCGCGTAACGCTTTGATCGCATCGTCGGAAGAAAGCCGGCCGGAGGCCAGTTCATCCAGGATCCGGCGGCGGTCTTCTTCAGCCGGCTGGGCTGCAACCGGCGGCGACGCCTCTTCTTGTCCGACTTCGTACCCCATCGCCCGGATCAGTTCAGTCAGGCGTGAGCGCAGGGTCGGGTATGACAGATCGAGCTCACGCTCCAGCCGATTGAGTTTTCCCTCGTTTTTGATGAAGGCCGCCGCGAAGGCCAATTGCTCAGGCGACAGCCGATCAAAGCCGCCCAGGGCAAAGCGACCCTCGATCGCGGTGTCGCAATTCGGGCAATGCAGGCGTGTAACCGTCATCGTCTGGCTGCATACCGGGCAGGTGCTCGGGATCGGATTCATGGGTCCTCACTTGGCCGGCTAAAGCGGCACCTTGTTTTCTTGAAGCTTAATTGCTACGTTGCTTCGTTATCCTAAATCGAATCTTGTAAATGTCAATACTGAATATTGATTTTATTGATATTGGCTTCAATTTAGTTTTATGTAATCTCGTTGGCGGACGATCACCGGTTCGCCAGGTAGGCGTAACAGGCACCACCGGCGAGCGTGGCTGTGTCTTTGAGGGAGATCGGGGCATCCGCGTTTAGAATCCGAGACCGCTACGGGCGCGCCGGGTGGAGGTCAGGGCGTGGCCCGCGCGTTGACTGTGTTATTGTTCGCGCCATCCCGAGTACCCAGGCAGAGTGCCCCATGACCCTACCCCATGCCCCCTTCGTGGTCGTTGCCGGAAACATCGGAGTCGGCAAATCAACCCTGGTGGTCCGCCTGACACAGCTCTGGGATTGGCAGGCCGCGTTCGAGCCGAACGACATGAACCCGTACCTGGGCGACTTCTACAGCGATATGCCGCGCTGGGCCTTCAACTCCCAGGTGTTCTTCCTGAGCAAGCGCCTGGAGCAGCACAACCGGATCTGCGCCACGGCCCAGCCCACGTTGCAGGACCGCAGTGTGTATGAGGACGCCGAGATATTCGCGCGCAATCTGCACGAGCGCGGCCAACTCACCGGCCGTGATTGGGACACCTACTACAGCCTGTATCGCACGATGTCCGAGATCATTCGGCCGCCGGACCTGGTGGTGTATCTGCGCGCCTCGGTCGAGACCCTGCTCAATCGTGTGGTGCGGCGCGGGCGCGACTACGAGCGCGATATCTCGGTGCGGTACCTCGAACAACTCAACCGCCTGTACGACGACTGGGCCGGACGCTTCTCGCTGGCGCCGCTGGTGGTGGTCGGCGCCAACGAACTCAACTGGGCCGACCCGGCCAGTGATATCGGGCTCAAGGTCGTCAGCGAGGTCATCCAGTCGCGGCTCAAACCAGCCGGATCCTGAAGTCGGTCGGCGGAACCAGCAATACAGGGTGGAACACGACCTGATTCGCGATTATTCTGCAATCGACGATCTCGCGACCCGCAGGGCGCGCCCGCCTGGCGGTGGACCCGGCCTAACGACAAGACGATCCGGAGTTTTCCCCTATGGATACTTATCACCGCACCCTCTTGCAGATGCTGGCCGAGGCGTTCGGCGTTTCGACCGCGCCGCAGAGTTTCTTCCTGGACACCGGGACGTCCGGCTATCTAAGCGTGCTGACCAACGTCGACGCGGCGACAGCCTCGCGCGCCCCCAAGCCCGGCAACGCGACGCTGGCCGCGCACTGCGGGCATGTTGCCTGGATCGTGAACACGGCCAATCGAATGTTGGATGGCGAGCGCTACCCTCTGGATTGGGCCGAGAGCTGGGCTGTGAACGTCGTCGACGAGCAAGCGTGGGACGCCCTGCGCGCGCAGCTGAAAGCCAGTTACGAGGGTCTGGTGCAGCGGCTTGGGGCTCGCGAGGTTCTGAGCGACGAGGACGTCATGGGCAGTCTCATCACGCTTGTGCACGTGGCCTATCATCTGGGCGAGATCAAGCAGATGCTGTCGGCGTTCTGACGCGTCGGCAAGCGAACGCAAAGACACCGAGAGTGTGAATGGCGGCCTTCGGCGACCGAAACGCATCGGTCGCTCCGTCGGTGTCTGGAGTTTTTACCATGCCCCGCTACATCGCCTTCCTGCGCGCCATCAACGTCGGCGGCCACACCGTGACGATGGCCGACCTGCGTCGCCATTTCGAGGCGCTGGGCCATCAACAAGTCGAGACCTTCATCGCCAGCGGCAACGTGCTGTTCGACTCGGCCAGGAAGCCGGCCACGCTCGAGCGTGAGATCGAGACAGCCCTCGAGGCAGCCCTGGGCTATGCGGTCGCCACATTCATCCGCACGCCGGCCGAGGTCGCGGCCATCGCGGCCTATCAACCTTTCGGCCAGGGAGCCGTCGAGAAGGGCCAAACGCTGTACATCACGCTCCTGAAAGCCTCCCCCGATGCCGCCGCACAAAAGCGGGTGTTGGCGCTGCGTAACGCTGTGGATGACTTTCACTTTCATGGGCGTGAGTTCTACTGGCTGCGCCGGGGCGGGCACGACTCGACGAAATTCTCAGGCGGCCAGTTTGAGCGCTTGATCAAGGCGTCGGCGACTGCCCGCAATCAGAACACATTCGTGCGGCTCGCCGCCAAACATGGGTGAGAATTACGCCATGATCGCTCGTCTCTGGCATGGGCGCACCCGCGCCGTTGATTCCGACGCCTATCTGGATCTTTTGCAGCGCACCGGATTGCCCGGCTACAAAACCACGCCCGGCAACCAGGGAGCCTGGGTGTTGCGCCGCATCGACGGCGACGTCTGCCATTTCTATACGCTAAGCTACTGGGTTTCGCTCGACTCGATCGCGGCCTTCGCGGGCACAGATATCGCGGTCGCCCGCTACTACCCCGAGGACAGGGATTACCTGCTCGAGTTCGAGCCGACGGTCACGCATTTCGAGCTGTTCACGTAGCCGCCGACCTTGAAGGCCGCGCGTTCCGGCCCCTCCAATACGGATCCACAGCCGGACACGACCGGCTCCTCGCGCTCCAGGCTTTGGCTTACCGGGTTCAGGCGACCTGGGCGACCGGCCTGACAGTGCGCCACACCAACCAACCCCGGATCGCCAGGAACAGGAAGACGACGTACAGCCCAGCGACGAAGACCGCGCCCTGAGCGAAATACAGACCGATCCCGATGACGTCGACGCTGATCCAGTACAACCAATGCTCGGTGCGTTTCTGGGCCATCAACCAGGTCGCCGAAAAGCTCATCGCGGTCGTGAGCGCGTCCAGGTAGGGATAGGCCGCCGGAGCCTGGAAGAGATCGGGCAGCAGGAGGTGAGCCCGCGAGACGAAGACGCCCAGCGCCGCGCCCCCCAACGCAGTCAGAGCGGCCCAGCCCAGCAGAGACGTGCGCGGGCTGTAGGCCGCGCCGGTCTGGGTCTCGGTCTCGGGCGCCGCGCGTCCCCAACGCCACCACCCCACAACACTGGCGACGAAGAAATAGATCTGCTCGAACACATCGGCGTACAGCCGGATCTGATAGAACAGCAGCAGGAAGAAGGCGATGCCCACGAGGCCAACCGGCCAGGTCTCGATGCGTCGACGCGTCACCAGCCAGACCGACCACAAATTGAAGATCGTGCCGATCAATTCAAGGTAGCTGAGTGGATACCCGAAGGCATCGAACGCGACGGTGTTGACGCTGAAGAATTGGAGCATGGGTGATCGGCCGGCTAGGCGCCGACCGTTTGATCGAGGATATCACGCGCGCCGGCCACGCGTTGTTCGAGAGAACCGCCGACAACGTGATAGGTGACACAACGCTGTTGTAGATCAGCCAGCACCCGGCCCTGGAATTCCTGGCGGTGCACCTCGCCGGACCGATCCCAGGTGGCGTCGTACGGGATGTCGGTGTCGCAGACGAGCACGACGTCGTAACGGCGCTCGGCCAGCCGGGCCAACTCCTCGAGGCGGGGATGAACAGCACCGTGGTAATACAGCGAAAAGAGGTAGGTCGTCAGGGCGTTGGTGTCGGTGAACAGATAGCGGTTCGCGCGTGCCAGCCGCTCGGTCTCACGCTCGACGTGCCCCTCGGCGATCTCGACCAATTGCTCGAGGGTCAAGCGGCGCCCGACCTGATGTGTTTCCCAGTATTCGCGCCCGTACTCGGGCATCCAGAGCGTGTCGTATTCGGCGGCCAGGCGTTCAGCCAACGTGGTCTTGCCGGTCGATGGCGCGCCGAGGAGGACGACGTTGAGCATGGGAGAAGGTAAAAGAACGGAAGCTGCGCGGGCCCGGGCAAAGTCCCCAGCCCGTGCAGCTTCCGTTCTTTTGCGGCTCTACTTCATCAAGTTGCGTAGCACTGCCGGCAGGATGCCGCCGTTCTTGTAGTAGTCGACGTCGACGGGCGTGTCGAGCCGGGCGATGGCCTGGAACTCGAACACACTGCCGTCCTCGCGCGTGGCGTGCACGGTCAACTTTTGGCGGGGCTGCAGATCGCCGACGATGCCGAGGATGTCGATCACCTCACGGCCGATCAGGCCGAGGCTTTCGGCGTTCTGGCCGGGCTCGAAAACCAGCGGCAGCACGCCCATGCCGACCAGGTTGCTGCGATGGATACGCTCAAAGCTCTCGGCGATGACGGCCTTGACACCCAGCAGCAACGTGCCCTTGGCCGCCCAGTCGCGCGACGACCCGGTTCCATACTCCTTGCCCGCGATCACGACCAGCGGCACACCGGCCGCGCGATACGCCACGGCAGCGTCGTAGATCGACATCTTCTCGGGCGCGGGCGACGCAGGCATCGCCCTTACACCGGAGGCATCCGGGGCGGGTCCGAAGAAAAGCGTCAGGCCGCCCTCTTCGCCGCCGAGCATCAGGTTCTTGAGGCGGATGTTGGCGAAAGTGCCGCGCGTCATCACGCGATCGTTGCCGCGACGCGTGCCATACTGGTTGAAATCCTTGGGCTGCACGCCGTTCTCGATCAGATAACGCCCGGCCGGCGAATCCTTGGCGATGTTTCCGGCCGGCGAGATGTGGTCGGTGGTGATGCTGTCGGCAAACAGACCGAGCACGCGCGCGCCGCGGATCTCGTTGAGCGGCTTGATCTCGGGCGCGAGATCCTGGAAGAACGGCGGGTTCTGGATGTACGTCGACGCGTCGTTCCAGGCGTAGCTGTCGCCGGCAGCGAAGGGGATGGCGTTCCAGTCGGGATTGCCGTCGAAGACGTTGCCGTACGACCGTTCGAACATGGCCGCATCGATCGAGCCCGTTACCGCATCGGAGACTTCCTTCTGGGTCGGCCAGATGTCGCGCAGGTAGACGGCGGTGCCGTCGGATCCGATGCCGATCGGCTCGTGTTCGAGGTCGATGTCGACCCGGCCGGCGAGCGCGTACGCGACGACCAGCGGCGGCGAGGCCAGGAAGTTGGCCTTGACCTGCGGGTGCACCCGGCCCTCGAAGTTGCGGTTGCCCGAGATCACGGCGCTGGTCACCAGGCTGTTGTCGGTGATGGCCTTGGCCACCGCCTCGGGCAGCGGGCCGCTGTTGCCGATACAGGTCGTGCAGCCATACGCGGCCACATCGAAGCCGAGCTTTTCGAGATAAGGCAGCGTGCCCGACTTGCTCAGGTACTCTGTGACGACCTTCGAGCCCGGGGCCAGGCTGGTTTTGACGTAAGGTTTGACGCTCAGGCCCTTCTCGACCGCCTTCTTGGCCACCAGGCCGGCGCCGAGCATCACGCTCGGGTTGCTGGTGTTCGTGCACGACGTGATGGCCGCGATCACGACCGAGCCGTGCGCCAGCGCGGCGCCGTCGGCCACTGCGCTCTTGTCCAGATCGCCCTCGGCCAGGCCGAAGCCGCGATCCTTGACGGGCGCGGTCAACGCGGTCGTGAAAACTTTCTTCAAGTCGCGCATGGCCACGCGGTCCTGCGGACGCTTGGGCCCGGCCAGGCTGGGCTCGACCGTGCTCAGGTCGAGCGCGAGCGAGTCGGTGAAGATCGGGTCAGGCTGATCGTCGGTGCGGAACAGGCCCTGCTCCTTGGCGTAACGCTCGAGCAGGTCGGCGCTCTTGCCGCGGCCGGTGGCGTGCAGATAGCGCAGAGTCTCGGCGTCGGTCGGGAAGAAGCCGCAGGTCGCGCCGTACTCGGGCGCCATGTTGCCGATCGTGGCCCGATCCGCCAGCGACATCGAAGACAGGCCGGGGCCGTAGAACTCCACGAACTTGTCGACCACGCCCTTCTTGCGCAGCATCTGGGTCACGGTCAGCACCAGGTCGGTGGCTGTGACGCCTTCACGCAGCGCGCCCTGGATCTTGAAGCCGATCACCTGCGGCGTGACCATGTAGAGCGGTTGGCCGAGCATGACGGCCTCGGCCTCGATGCCGCCGACGCCCCAGCCGAGCACGCCCAGGCCGTTGATCATCGTGGTGTGCGAGTCGGTGCCGACGAGCGTGTCGGGGTACAGCACGCGGCCATCGCCGTCGGGGCGCGTGAGCACACCCTGCGCCAGGAACTCGAGGTTGACCTGGTGGACGATGCCGGTGGCCGGCGGGACGACCCGCAGGTTATTGAAGGCCTGGGCGCCCCAGCGCAGGAACTCGTAGCGCTCGCCGTTGCGCTCGAACTCGAGCTGGGCGTTGCGCAGCAAAGCCAGCTCGCTGCCGAAGTAGTCGACCTGCACCGAGTGGTCGATCACGAGATCAACCGGCACCAGCGGATTGATCTTCTTCGGGTCGCCGCCCAGGCGCTTGACGGCGTCGCGCATCGCGGCCAGGTCGACCACGCACGGCACGCCCGTGAAGTCCTGCATCACGACCCGACCCGGCAGGAAGGGCAACTCCGAAGCCTCGGGCGCTGCCGCGTTCCAGGTCGCCAATCGGCGCACGTCGTCTTCGGTGACCAGGTAGCCGTCGCAGTTGCGCAGCACGGCCTCGAGCAAGATGCGGATCGAGAACGGCAACCGATCCAGCGCGGGTGCCACGCCGAGCTGGGTCAACCGATCGAGCCGATAGAGGATGTGCTCGCCGAGCTTCGCGCGCGCGCCAAACGGGTCTGTCAGACGAGTCGTCATGGATACTCCTGGGTCAGACGAAACGGGTGTCGCCCATAGCGGCCGGACCGCGTTGGAATAACACCCATTTCGATTTGTGAATCACGTAATCGGGATTATAGCCATCCGGGTTGTCGTCAACAATCCCGAAAGCGCGAAGGAAGCATTCGGGATTTCCGAAAACCAGAGTCAAAAGGCCTTGTCGAGCCAGACCGCGACGAGGATGAGCATAAACCCGATGAGGATGACCGCAACGGCGATCTCGACCGCCAACAGGAAACGATGGCCCGGGCCGCGCCTGACTCGACTGGAGAGCGGCGGGTCGAGTGAGACCACGGAATCCACCTGCGGCCTCGGCGGCTGCGCCCGCAGCGCGTCGACGGCGGCCTTGGCTTCGGAGAGCGTCGTGCCGAACGCCAGACGATGCATCTTGATCGCATCGATCATGTAGCCTGAGCGGGCCAGTTGCGCGATCTTCTCGAGGTCCTTCATCTGCCCGGGCGCGGCCAGCGCCACCTGTGCGGCGACCGCGGGGGCGGCGCCACCGAAGGCCATGGCCTCGACAGCCTCGCGCGCCTGTTCCAGGCTCAGACCGGTGCGCTCGCGCATGAGGGCGATCGCTTTGAGCTTCTCGCCGCGCGCCATCAATGCCCGGACCTCGTCGAGGTTTGATCCACCGGCCGGCTCGGGCGGGTGCAGCGTCAGGGTCGGTGCGGCGCGTCCTTCGGCCAGGGCTTCGACGGCTTCTTTGGCGTCCTTCAGACTCAATCCGCGGATCTCGCGCAGGCGCTTGATCGCCTCGATCGTGCGATCCTGCTGGATCAACGCCCGCACCGCGGCCAGATCGGGCGCCGACGCGTCACCCGGCAAGACAGCGAGATCGTCGGCGCGTTGGCGAATGGAGATCGGCCGACCGGCCTCGATATCGTCGGCCAGGGTGCGGGCCTGGCCCGACCCGAGGTTGAAGCCGCGCATGAGGCGTTCGATCGCCACGGAATTTTGACCGCCCCGGATCAGGGCCGCGGCTTCGTTGAGCGTCTGCTGCGCCTGCGGCAGGAGTGCCGTCAGGGCATCCAGCGAGTCGGCGTCGATATGGCTGACCAGGAACCGGGTGCGGAACGCCTCGGGCACGGCCACCGTGTTGCCGCAGTGACGGCAGACGGCCGTCGGCGCCGCGCCATCGACCGGGTCAAAGGGCGCACCGCAGGCCGGGCAGACGAAAACGGAGGCAGCGCTCATGGGGCCGATTGTATAACCGGCCGGAAGCGTGGGTCGCGGGAAGTGTTGGCCTGCGTGAGCTTCGGCACGGGCTCAGCGATGATCTGCAATCAGCCCACCCACGGAATCGCGTGAATCTGCTATGAATTGGCGCTCAAGGTGACGGGCTTTTATGTGCGACTTATTGCGACGTACGCCCATGCGCTTATTCTCAAGGAAAGTGTATCAAGGCAACAGCCTTATCGGGAGGTCCCATGAATTTGCCTTCGAACTCTGACCCGCGCTGGCGGGCCTACCTGCTAAACACCAGCGCGCGCCCCCCTCTCAACTTTCTGGCGCTCAAGATCTTCCTCGGCCGGGTGACCATCACATTGGGCAGTACCCCCTCGGACGAGGATCTGCGCCGGGCGATCCAACAGTTCCGCGAATTACTTGAAAAGAACCAAAATCTGCCGTCCGTCAAAATCGATGTGGCGGCGCTCTTCGGGAGCCCATCATGACCCAGGCCTTACTTTCCCCTGCTGAAGCCACCCAGTTGATCTTGCGCGGCCGGCCATTGTTGCTGGCCGGCGATGAACGGCTTCTCTCTCAGCTCCCGGCCGGAAAATGGATTGGCGGCACGATCCCCTATTTCATGACTGCGTCGGGTGGGGCGTTTTCGCAGGAGGGCGTGTTCGTCACCGAGCTGCCGGCGGATATCGTCGACGCCGCCGTCAAGGTTTACGATCAGGCCAGCCTGCCCGGTGTCTATCGGGACATCCCGGAAAACGGGCTTAGCTTCGTCATCCTGCCCGCGACAAGTCCCGTCCATCTCGAATTCGCCGTCCACGCACCCGAGTACGCCGACTTCGCCATGCGGCCGCTGGCCGGATGGGTCTCCGGTGTCAGCCTCGCTGATCTCGGGAAGGTAGCGCCCAAAGTGATCGACGGGAGCACCGGCACGATCTACGAAAACGCCGGAGTGGTGCTACACGTGCAATTGCCCCCACATCAGACCGCCGAGATCGGCATCATCAACCTCTTCAAACAGGGCCCAGGGGATACCTTGCAGTTCACCCAGGCCGGCTTCAGCGCCAGCGACGTGCTTGTCAACGGCGAACTGCGCAACTTCGCCGCCTACGCCAAGGATCACAACCTTGACCTTCAACGGCCGTTGGTGGCCGACTATGCCGGTGCGCAGATCAACGTCAGTTTTCAGGGCATCGACGAAGCGAACGGGTGCGTGAACTTGTATGCGCCGGTGTTCCCGGGCGTCATCTATCGACAGGCTGCCCCCGTGGGTGACTACGTCACGGATTTCAACCGCGAGATCGCGTCAACCGGTTCCGGCGCCGTGACATTCTCGTGCAACTGCATTCTGAACTACCTGTTCTCGCAACTCGAAGGAAAACAAACCGGGCATTTCACGGGCCCGATCACCTTCGGCGAG
>JAEURK010000118.1 GCA_016789175.1 Anaerolineales bacterium | reverse complement strand
GTTTCGTTTTCCGCACGCTCACCAGCCGTTGACGTACTTCTCCCACTCGCCGTAGTCGTCGAGATAGCGGTCGAACAGGTACTCGGCCGTGGCAGCCGGCTCGGCCGGGCGCTTCTTGAGCGGCATCCCGGCCTCAGTGTGAGTCCGGCCGCCTTTGCGCCGATTGCAGGTCGGGCAGGCCGCGACCAGGTTGTCCCAACGATGTCCGCCGCCGCGATGGCGCGGGATGACGTGATCGATCGTCAGGTGTGAGGTGCGCTTGCCACAATACTGGCAGGTGTAGTTGTCGCGCCGAAACACTTCGCGCTTCGAAAGCTTGACGCGCGCACGGGGGCGGCGGATCATGTTTTCGAGTTTGATCACTGAGGGTCTGGGAAAGGTCGCGCGGGCTGTGTGGATGCCGCCACGGCCGTCCTCCACGAGGCGTGCTTTACCTGTCATCAGCAGGCTCACCGCCCGCCGCACATCGCACACGTTGAGGGGCTCGAAATTGGCGTTCAGCACCAGCACAGGTTGCTGCGCCCGGACGCGTTCGTGCGGATGGGGTCCGTCGAACGCCCCCGTTCTTCCCGAGCCATCGACCCCGGAAGGCATGTCGGAATTCTAGCACAGGCGTTTTCAAGGGCAAATTATCGAGGGGTTAAGACAGGCAGGGAAGAGCGAAGAGCGAAGAGCGAAGAGCGAAGAGGGAAGAGGGAAGAGGGAGGAGGGAGGAGAGGATCCTATCCCTCCTCCCTCCTCCCTCTTCCCTCTTCCTTCTTCAGCCTCAGCAACAGCCGGTACTTCTCGAACTCAAAGCGCGCCATCAAAACGCTCAGCCGCAGGCCGTGCCAGCCGTCACGCCAGCCCGCGAGCGTGACAAAGCGCCACCAGAAATGGCGCAGGGGTTGGCTGACCAGGTGATGGGGTTTGGCCCGCACGCCTTCGAACCGTAGCCGATCGGCATCGTAGGCGGCGTAATAGGTCTGCTTGCGCACGAACTCGCCGACGGACTCGTAGTTGAGATGAACCATCGGCTGCGTCAGGTGGCCGGTCTGACCGTCGAGCACGACCAGCTCGTGCACCGGTCGGGTGGGGTCATAGCGGGCCCGTTCGCGTCGCAGCAGCCTCAGTTGATAGTCCGGGTACCAACCGGTGTGGCGCGTCAGGGTCCCGAAGATGTAGTTATGGCGTGGGATCCACCAGCCAGCCTCGGCGCGCTCCAGCACCGACCGGATCTCGTCGCGCAGCGCCGGCGGGATGCGCTCATCGGCGTCGACGAACAGCACCCACTCACTCGAGACGGACGCCAGAGCCGCGTCCCGTTGAGCGCCGTAGTTGTCGAACCGGCGGGTGACCAGGCGCGCGCCGGCCGCAGCCGCGATCGCGGGCGTGGCATCGGTGCTGCCCGAGTCAAACACCACGACCTCATCGGCCCAGGTCAGGCTGGCCAGACACTCGGGCAGGTGGCGCTCCTCGTTCAGCGTGAGGACGATGGCGGAAAGCATGGCGAATTGGCGATTGGGTGAACGGGTGATTGCGAGACTTGGGCGTCAATCACCCAATCCCCTCGTTGGTCCATTCATCCAAGGGCAGGGGTCTGCGGCCTTGCCAGGCCCGGATCGCTGCGGAGAGGGCGGCGTTGCGCGCCGCGCGTTCGTCGGCCGTGAGCGTGCCGGCCAGGCTGAGTTGATGATTGGCTCGGATCCGGCCGCGCAATGCCAGCCCGACCATGGCTCGGGTCGCCGCCAATGTGACCGGATTGTGATACCTCTGGTACAGCCGGCGGCGACTGCTCCACAGCTGCACGAAGGATCGGTTCGGGGCCTGCTGGGTGCTGCGGCCGCCGAGATGGATCACCCTGGCGGCTGGCGCGATCCAGACCTGCCAGCCATGCCGGCGCAGCCGCCAGTGAGCGTCTATCTCTTCGCAGTACATGGGGAAGATCTCGTCAAACAGGTCGTCATCGCGCAACGCCTCGCCGCGCACGGCGAAGGCGGCGCCCAGGGTGTGATCGACCTGGAACGGCCCGCCAGCATAGGCGCCGGCCGGGTAGCGCCCGTTCAGTGGAGAGTCGCTCAGGCGCGCCAAACGACCCTGCGGCGGAAAGAGATCGAAAGCGGCCTGCACCAGGCCCGGAAAGCGAAAGCCGGCATGCTGCAGCGAGCCATCCGGGTTGAACAGGCGCGGTGCGACCACCGCCGCCTTCGAGTTCTGGCGCAGGAAGTCGACCAGGATCCGCAGCGCGCCAACCTGGATGATCGTGTCGGGGTTGAGGACCAGGGCTGCAAACGGTGCCTGGGCAGGGATCGCCCCACGCCCAAGTCCCAGGGCGCGCAGGCCGAGGTTGTTGCCGGCGCCCATGCCGCGGTTCGCGGCCTGGATCAGGCGCGTACGCGGGAACTGCGCGGCCAGCATCTCGGCCGAACCGTCTTGCGAGGCGTTGTCCACCACGACCACGCTGGCGCGCAGGCCGCTGCCCGCCAGGTCGGCGTACACCGAATCCAGACAGGCGGCCAGCAAGTCGCGGACGTTCCAGTTGACGATGACAACGCCGAGGTCCAGCATACGAGGATTTTAAGGAAAAAGCGTGAGAGAGCAACACGGGTCGATCGGGACGATGCCCCGATCGACCTGTGGGGGGCGCGCGCTCACCGCGGACTGATCTCGATCAGCCAGGGGTCGGCCTTGTTGTTGTAGATCGCGACATCTTCCTGGATCAGGCCGGCCCAGAAGTACTGGGGATTGCGGCTGGTGACGATCTGGTCGAGCACGATCCCGCCCGTGACGACGCTCACGCCGCCGGGCTCGAGATAGTATTGCGGCCGCCCCTGCGAGTCCGGGATCAGGGTCAGGCCACTCTGGGCCCCGATCGACCAGCGCCATGGAAAATCGTTCAGACAGGTGTCGCACATGATGCCGACCCGGAACGCGCCCGACTCCTGCAGGAAGCCGGTGTTGTTGTAGTTCTCGGTCATGCTGCTGTAGATGTACCCCGGCTCAGGACCGGTGGTGCGCAACGGCGCCGAGCCGTAGTTCTGGACGGTCAGCGTAAAGGTCAGGGTGTCGTCCAGTCGCACGAACTCCGATGAAAAAGTCACCTCGCCGAGCACGATCTCGCCGCGCGGCAGGCCGCCCTGCGCGATGGTCAACGGCTCCGACAGCTCGACCCGCTGTCCGACCCGGTCCTCGGCCGTCGCCAGAACCAGGTAATCGCCGTTGGCGGGCGGCGTCTCGCCCAGGTCGATGCCGCCGTCGTAGTTGTACTCATGCACGCCCGCCTCGCCGGGCTTTCGGCCCGAGGTCGTGCTCTCGGCGATGGGCAATCGAAGGGTGCCCTCGGCATCCGTCAGATAAACCTGCAGGCCGTTCTCGTCGAGGGTCTTGGTCAGGCCGATCGTGATCTGGACGCGATCGTCCAGGCCGTCCTGGTTGGGGGTGAAGACTCGCGGCCCCAGCGCCAGTGTCAGGTCGGGCAAGGCCGCCTCGGCCTGGGTCACGGTCAGCGTGCCCGTGATCTGGTTGGCAACACCGTCCGCGTCGACGGCTTGCACCACCCAGGTGTAGGTCCCGTCAGCCAATACCCGTGCCAGGACTTTTCCGGTCACCAGCTCGCCCCGGGTGGTGTACCCATCGACCACGCCGCCGAAATCGACGCTGGCTTCACCGGTGCCGCGCGGTTTGTCACGGCGGAAGTCGTAGCGCCTTTGCGCAGTGTCCAGGAAGTAGACGGACACGGTGGCCGGGCGGCGCAGTGTGTATGTGAGCCGGGTGACATCGGTTAGCCCGTCGGCGTTGGGCGTGATCTCGGTCAGCGAGAACGACGCGTCCGCCAGGGGCGGGCCCTCCGGCTTGAACACGGCCCAGGCGGTGCCCAGGGCGATGGCTGTGACGACGACGGCCGTCCCCACGGTGATCCAGGTCTGACGTGGCATGTGCTTCGTTTTGTCCGTCCCCATCCAAAGGAAGTCGCCTGAAAGCGGAGCCGGCCGCTGCTCCGGCTCGGACCTCCGAATTTCGCGCTACATTCCTGTGAGCAGGGCAGCTGTTATCATCCGCCACCGAAATTGGTGACACCTGTGCGGCTGCAAGCTGCGCCGGGTCATGTTAGCATCCCTTGATCTGTGGCTCAACCCTGTGACGAGGCCCGTGACATGCCGTTGACATATCAGGACGCACTCGACTGGATTTACAGCTTCATCGACTTCAGCGCCAAGCGGCTCGACAAATATGCGGCGGCGGAGTTCAACCTGGATCGCATGGTCCGGCTGATGCGCCTGATGGGCGACCCCCATCGTCGCTATCCCACGCTGCATCTGGCCGGCACTAAAGGCAAGGGCTCTGTCTCGTCCCTGTGCGCCAGCGCGCTGACCGCCGGCGGCTATCGCACCGGCTTTTACACCTCGCCGCATCTCGAGGATTTTCGCGATCGGTTCCGGATCGACGGCCGCTGGATTCCGCCGGAGGCGGTCACCGAGATCACCGCGCAGCTGCAGTCCTTTGCCGCGCAGGTGCCCGGGATCACGACCTTCGAGTTGACGACCGCGATCGGCTTCGAGTGGTTCGCGCGGGAAGGCGTCGACGTGGCCGTGATCGAGGTCGGGCTGGGCGGTCGGCTCGACGCGACCAATGTGCTCACGCCCAGGGTGAGTGTCATCACGGCCCTCAGCTACGATCACATGGCGCTTCTGGGCGATACGTTGACCCAGATCGCCGGGGAGAAGGCCGGGATCATCAAGCCGGGGGTGCCGGTCGTCTCGGCCCTCCAGCATGCGGAATCTCTGGCCGTCCTGGAACGCGTGGCGGCCGAGCGCGGTTGTCCGTTGACCGTGGCCGGGCGGGACGTCCTCTTCAACCCGGTGGCCCATTCGCTGGCCGGGCAGAGCTTCGACGTGTGGACGGCTGAGGAAGCGCGCCAGCTGGCGGCGTTACGCACGGCCGGGCAATCGGTGGCCCACTGGCGGCCGACCCGGCTCGAGATCCCGCTCCTGGGCGTGCATCAGGTGGAAAACGCGGCCACCGCCTATGCGGCGCTCCAGGCCCTGCGCGCGACCGGGTTGCCGCTCAGCGCCGATGCCATACGGGACGGCTTCAAGGCCGTGAAGTGGCCGGGGCGGTTTGAGGTCCTGGGCGCGGCCCCCTACGTCGTCATCGACGGGGCCCAGAACCGCGAGTCGGCCCGGCGCCTGCGTGAGGCCGTCGACGCCTATTTCGCGGATCGGCGCCTGATCCTGGTGTTCGGGGCCTCGGCCGACAAAGACATCGCCGGCATGTTCACCGAACTGCTGCCGCGCGCCTCGGCCGTGATCACGACCCAGGCCGTGCACCCGCGCGCGGCTGACCCCGACGAACTGCTGGCGTTGGCGCAGGGCCTGGAGGCCGGGGCCACGATCGAGCCGGTGGCTCAGGTGCATCGAGCGTTGACGCGCGCGCGTGAGTTGGCCGGGCCGGAAGACGTCATCCTGGCGACGGGGAGTCTGTTCGTTGTGTCGGAAGCGCGCGCGGCTCTGGTGGGTGATCCAGCAGCGTATGCCAAGGTGAAGTAAACTTATCCGGGATGTTCACCGCGGCGCACGGGCGGCCCGGCCGTCTGTGCGCCGCGGCGTTCATCTCAGATCTAAGTTGAGAGTGAGTAGATGCCAGCTATGATGGAATACGCGCAGCGCCAACAATGGCTTCGGTCGGCGATGAGCGGCTCCGGGAGCCGACAGACCGAAGAGTTGTTCGAGGTGCAGGACGCGCGCCTGGATGACGACGGCTTGATCGAATGTGCGGTGCTTCCGCTCCGCGATCTGGTCGTCTATCCGAACATGGTGACGCCGTTGTTCGTCGGCCGCGAACGCTCGATGGCTGTGATCCGGCGCGCCAACACCCAAAACACAACGGTGATCGCGGTCGCGCAGACCAACCCCGACGTCGAAGAACCGATGCCGGAGGACCTGTACAACATCGGCACCGAGGTCGCGGTCGGCCGGATGCTGCGGATGCCCGATGGCTCCACCAGCGTCATGTCGCAGGGCCGGCGCCGGGTCCAGATCGTGGACTTCCTCCAGGTCGAGCCGTACTTCATCGTGCGCGCGCGCCCGATCTTTGAGCCGACCGAGCGCCCGCGCCAGACCGAGGCCTTGATGCGGGCCGTGCTCGATCTGTTCGAGCGCTGCGCGCAGCTCAACCGTGCCATCCCCGAAGAGGCCTATGTCTTCGCCATGAACATCGAGGAGCCGGGCTGGCTCGCCGATTTCGTGGCCTCGACCATCGACCTGACGATGGAGGATCGCCAGCAGCTGCTCGAGTTGTTCAACCCGACCGAGCGGCTGCAGCGCGTGAGTGTGCTGCTCGGCAAAGAGCTCGACGTGCTCGAGCTCGAAGACCAGATCCATTCGCAGGTTCAAAACGAGGTCGACCGCAACCAGCGCGAGTTGTACCTGCGCGAGCAGATGCGCGCGATCCAGGGCGAGTTGGGCGAGAACGACCCGTGGCAGGCCGAGCTGAGCGAGCTGCGTGACAAGATCGCGAGCGCTCAGATGCCGGCCGACGTCAACGGCAAGGCCCTCAAGGAAGTGGAGCGACTGAGCCAGATGCCGCAGATGGCGCCCGAGGTGGGCATCATCCGCACGTATCTGGACTGGTTGATCGACCTGCCGTGGTCGACAACCACGGTCGATAACCTCGACCTCAAGCATGCCGAGAGCGTGCTCGAGAAGCAACACTACGGTCTGCCCAAGGCCAAGGAGCGCATCCTGGAGTACATCGCGGTGCGCAAGCTGACCAGCAGCGCCGTCCAGCGTCGCGCGCCGATCCTGTGCTTTGCCGGGCCGCCCGGCACCGGCAAGACTTCGCTCGGGCGCTCGATCGCCGACGCGCTCGGCCGCAAGTTCGTGCGCATCAGCCTGGGCGGCATCCGCGATGAGGCCGAGATCCGCGGCCATCGCCGCACCTACATCGGCGCGCTGCCCGGCCGCGTGATCCAGGCCATGCGCCGCGCCGGCAGCGTCAACCCGGTGATGATGCTGGACGAGATCGACAAGCTCGGCCAGGACTTCCGCGGCGACCCGGCCGCGGCCCTGCTCGAGGTGCTCGACCCGGAGCAGAACCGCGAGTTCGCCGATCACTACCTCGACGTCGACTACGACCTGTCGCGGGTGTTGTTCGTCACCACGGCCAATCAGCTGGGCGCGATCCCGCCGGCGTTGCACGACCGCCTCGAGGTGATCGAGTTCCCGGGCTACATCGAGGAAGAGAAGCTCGAGATCGCGCGGCGCTACATCCTGCCGCGCCAGATCGAGGAGAACGGCCTGGCCGGAGCCGGCTTCGTCATGCCGGACGGTGTGGTACGCAAAATCATCCGCTCGTACACGTACGAGGCCGGTGTGCGCAACCTGGAGCGTGAGGTCGCGCGGGTCTGCCGCAAGATCGCGCGTCGCAAGGCCGAGGGCAAGGAAGGCTCGCTGCGCGTCACCCCCGAAAACTTGCACAAGTACCTGGGCCCGCCGGAGTACACGCCGCCGGATGCCGAGAAGTTCGACGAGGTCGGTCTGGCGATGGGCCTGGCCTGGACCGAGGCCGGCGGCGACACTATGCCGATTGAGATCGCGCTGATGGACGGCAAGGGCGGGCTGCAGATCACGGGTCAGGTCGGCGACGTGATGCAGGAGTCGGCCCAGGCCGCGATGTCGTACATCAAGTCGCAGGCCAAGGCGCTTGGCATCGAGCCGAAACGCTTCGACAAGATCGACACGCACATCCACGTGCCGGAGGGCGCGATCCCGAAGGACGGCCCGAGCGCGGGCGTGAGCATGGCGCTGGCGCTGGTCTCGGCCTATACCTCGCGCAAGATCCGGCGCAGCATCGGCCTGACCGGCGAGATCACGCTGCGCGGGCGCGTGTTGCCCGTGGGCGGGATCAAGGAGAAGGTGCTGGCCGCGCATCGGCTCGGGCTCAAGACCGTAATCCTGCCGAAGAAGAACGACAAGGATCTGGTCGACGTCCCGCAGAAGGCCAAGCGCGACATGCACTTTGTGTTCGTCGAGCACATCGATCAGGTGCTCAGTGAGGCTCTGCTCCCGGCGCCGCCGCGCGCGAAGCGCGCGCGCAAGGCCACGCGCAAGCCGGTCCGCAAACCGGTGGCGCGCAAACCGGCGACGAAAGCGACGCCGCGCCGTCGACCGACGCCGGGCGCGCGCCCCCCGGCGTAGGGGAACCAACGCACGCGCCCCGGATCACGTCGTGGTCCGGGGCGCTTGTTGTTTTGGCGGAGGTATTCTTGCCAGGGATGGCACGAACAGCGATGGATGGGCACGAGCCGCCCTGCAACGGGTGCGGACTAGGGATGCTGCGGATAGCTCGACTCGATCCGCGCCATCGGCAGCCAAGATGGATCGGGCCGGCATGACCCCACTGGACCATAAAGTCATCTGGATCACGGGCGCCAGCTCGGGCATCGGCGCGGCGGCGGCAGGGGCGCTGGTGCGGGCCGGCGCGCGGGTCGTGCTGACCGCGCGTCGTGAGCAGCGCCTGCGGGCCGTGGCGGAGCCGCTGGGCGCCTCGGCGGCAGTCGTTACGGCCGATCTGGCAAACCCGGGCGAGCGGGTCCGCGCGACGCTGGCGGCGCGGGCGGCCTTCGGGCAGGTAGATGTGCTCGTCAA
>JAEURK010000085.1 GCA_016789175.1 Anaerolineales bacterium | reverse complement strand
TTGGCGTAGACGTCGCCGAACGTGCGGCCGAGGTCCTTGAGGGCGACTTCGATCGCGCGGCGCGCGTCCGAGACTTCCTCAGCCCCAAAGATGATGAGCGAGCCGTGGCCGGCGCCGGCCTTGGTGTCGCGCGGCAACTGGATCGAGACGATCTCGGTGTTGGTCGCCTTGACAGCCTCGTCGGCGGCCAGGATCTGCGGGCCGGCGCCCGTGCGAGCGCTGAGGATGCCGATCGAGCGGTACTTGGCCTCGAGACCCATCTTCTCGCGGACCGCCTTGTCGACGTTGGCGATGACGATGCCGATGGTGTCGCCGAAGGCCGTGCCGACGAACTCGGTCATGCCGGGGTTCGCGAACGACTTGGCAGCCGGGGCAGCGGCGGCGCCGTTGCCGACCTTGTCCATGACCTGCTGGACAATCGCGTCAATGAGCTTTTCTTCCATGGAAGTAACTCCTGATGTGTGTGCTGGGCCGACGCGCTTGCGTCAAGGCCCGACGCAAAAAGTTGACCTGGACGATGATCGATGGATTACTGCTTGACCGAGGGCAGCAGCAGCTCGGTGTCGGCATGCGGCCGGGGGATCACGTGGATGGACACCACTTCGCCCACACGCTTCGCGGCGGCGGCGCCGGCGTCGGTGGCAGCCTTGACGGCACCCACATCGCCACGCACCATGACCGTCACCAGGCCGGACCCGATCTTTTCTACGCCGACCAGGGTCACATTCGCGGCCTTGACCATCGCGTCGGCGGCTTCGATCATCGCCACCAGTCCGCGGGTCTCAATCAAACCCAACGCTTCTCCTTGCTCTTTGACCATGACGTCACTCCTTGGAAGACTCGATCTGGCCCTGAAGGAGTTCCCTGAGCTCAGAGATCCCAGCGCCAGTCATAACGGATACGGGAAAGATGCTCCCCGTGACTCCGACTTCACGTAGCAATCCAGACGCCCGCGCCACGTCAGCCCCGGGCAGATCCACCTGGGTGACCACGCCGACCGTCTCCTGGTTGAACATCAGGAAGTAGTTCGGCGGGAACACCGAGCGCTCGCTGGTCGACAGCTGCGCCACCACCAACACATCCGCATCAACGACGACAGTCGTCAACGCCCGGCGCAGATGACCCAGCTCGCTGTACTCGCCGGGGGTGTCGATCCCCCACCCCGAGTAGTCGATCATCTGGGTCTTCGCGGCCTCAACCCCGTCGCGGTGCTCGAGCGCGGCCAGCAAGGTGGTCTTGCCCACGCCGGTCGGGCCGATCAACATGAAACGCCAGCGCCGACCCCTGGCCGAGTGCCCGAGCCCATGCAGCGTCAGCTGCGAGCCGGTTCCGGGCGGCTTCATGTGCGCGTCACTGGCGCCGGGTAGAAGCCCAACACGTCGTGCAGGCCCTTGACCACGGCCTCCAACGCCATCACCACGCTCGACAGTCGCCCGCTCACGACCAGCGTCCCGCTGAAACGATCCAGGAAACCGATTTCAACGTCGGCGGCCTTCAAAGCGAGGTCGCCGGCGATGATCGCGCTCTCGCCCGGCGTGACAGTCATGATGCCGATCGCTTCGGCCTCTTTGAGACCGACGCGCTGACAGAGGGGCCGGTCGGGGTTGGCGATCACGTGCGCGATCGTCACCTGCCGGCCAGGCACGTACTCCTGAATAACGCGCGACGTCGCATGCGACGTCACGTGCGAGGTTGCGATCTCACGATCCAGAGGTGGCGTGCCCGGCGCGGCATTTGACATGGCGCAGTCAGCTTATCGAGCGCGCCCCTTGCACTCAATTCCCAAAACAATCGCATGTGTGCAGATTCCGACTGTCTTTACCCAAAAGTCACGCGGGCGGCTGGGCCGTTTGGGCCGATTCATGTCACCGAAAAGACCATAGCCGATCGGGGGATCGCGGAAACGTGTATACAAGCCATCGGTTTGGACATTGCCGCTGAACTAAGCGCTTTTTATGATCGGTGGACCATGATCCTGACCATCAACTGCGGCAGCTCCACCATCAAGTTCCAGCTCTATTCGGCGGATCTGTCTCGTGTGATCGCGCGCGGCGCCGTCAACCAGATCGGCGAGCCCGGCTCACATTTGTCTTATCGCACCAATGGGCGCACCCTGCACGACGCCCGTCCCTTCCCCAGCCACCATGAGGCCTTTGAAGCCTGCATCGCGGCCTTGCTCGACCCGAAACACGGCGCGATCAAGTCGATCCACGAAATCGAGGCCGTCGGGCATCGCGCCGTGCATGGCGCCGATCTGTTCGTCGAATCGACCTTGATCGACGACGGCGTGATCGCCAAGATGGAAGAGTGCGTGCCGCTGGCGCCGCTCCACAATCCGCCGAACCTGATCGGCATCCGCGAAGCGCGCAAGCTGCTGCCCGGGGTCCCGCAGGTGGCGGTGTTTGATACCGCTTTCAACCAGACGTTGCCCCCCAAGGCCTTCCTGTACGCCCTGCCGTATCGCTTCTACCAGGAGCACAAGATCCGCAAGTACGGCTTCCACGGCACGTCGGTGCGCTACGTCAGCCAGCGGGCCGCCGAAGTGCTCGGCAGCCCGCTCGAGGCGCTCAAGACCGTGGTCTGTCATCTCGGAAACGGCGTGACCATGACCGCCGTTGACGGCGGGCGCGCGGTCGACACCACCATCGGTTTCGCGACCTTTGGCGGCGTGATGATGGGGACGCGTTCGGGCGACATCGACCCGGGCCTGATCTTCCACCTCCATCGCGCCCTGGGGCTGACCCTGGACGAGATCGAGCGGATCATCTATCGCGAGAGCGGCCTGCTGGGTCTTTCCGGCGTCAGCAACGACATGCGCACGATCGCCGAGCAAGCCAACTCCGGCAACGAGCGCTGCCATCTGGCCATGGAGAAGTTTGCGTACATGGTCCGCGGTTACATCGGGTCGTTCGCGGCCGCGATGGGTGGGATCAATTGCCTGGTCTTCACCGCCGGAATTGGCGAGAACAGCCCGCTCATCCGGGCAATGGCCTGTCAGGGGCTGGAGTTCCTGGGCATCCGCGTCGACGAGGCCCGCAACAAGACGGCAGTCGGCGGCAAAGAGGCCCTGCCCATCAGCCCTATCGGCGGCGCGACGCCCGTCCTGGTCGTGCCCACCGACGAAGAGAAAATGATCGCCATGGACACCCTGCGCCTGGCCCACCCCTCTCCGCCCATCCATCCATATGAACCCTGAACTCAACGCGATTCTCGAAGAGGCGCATAAGGTCTTCAACCACGAACCGGCCCGGCACAATTACCGCGGTCCGGTCAAGATCGGCGTCGACCTCGGCACGGCCTACACGGTGCTGGTCGTGCTGGATGAGCATGGCCGGCCCCTGGCGGGCCGCTATCAGTTCGCCCAGATCGTGCGCGACGGCCTGGTGGTCGACTTCATCGGCGCGATCCAGTTGCTCAAGCGCATGAAGCTGGAGCTCGAACGCGATCTGGGCTTCACGCTCGACCATGCCGCCACGACCTACCCGCCGGGCGTGCCGCTGGCCGAGGTGCGCGCGACCCGCAACGTCTTGATCGGCGCCGGGCTGGAGTGCACGGGCTTCGCCGACGAGCCGACCGTGGCCAACGCCCTGCTCGGGCTGCGCGACGGCGCCGTGGTCGACGTCGGCGGGGGCACCACCGGCATCGCGATCGTGCGCGACGGCGAAGTGGTCTACACCGCCGACGAAGCGACCGGTGGCACCCATTTCTCGCTGGTCGTGGCCGGCGCGCTCAACCTGCCCTTCCTCGAGGCCGAGAAGGTCAAGACCGACCCCAGGCGCAGCCGCGAGATCGGCACGATCGTGTATCCCGTCATGCAAAAGGTCGGCAGCATCGTGGCTCGCCACGTCAAGGCGCATCCGGTCGACTCGATCTGGATGGTCGGCGGCACCAGCGCGCTGCAGGGCCTTGACGAGGTCGTGCATGACATGACCGGCGTGGCGACGTTCACCCCGCCCCACCCGATGTTCGTCACACCCATCGGCGCCGCGTTGACCGACGCGGGCCTGGACGATGCAAAGGCAGTTGCAGCATGAACACTCGCCTGGTCGTGATCGGCGGCGTGGCGGCCGGCATGAGCGCAGCCGCGCGCGCCAAGCGGCACAACCCGAGCCTCGAAGTCAGCGTGTTCGAACGCTCGGGTTACGTCAGCTACAGCGCTTGCGGGTTGCCGTTCTACATCTCGGGCGTCGTCAAAGACGTAACCGGCCTGATCGCGCGCACGCCCGAGCGCTTCGCGGCCGACGGCATCCACGTCCATCTCAAGCACGAGGCGATCGCCATCGATCCTGGGGCCGGCACCGTGGCGGTGCGCGATCTCGCGACCGGCACTCTGCGCGACGTGGCTTACGATCGCCTGATCCTGGCCTCCGGCGCCCAGGCGACCCGGCCCAACGTGCCCGGCGCACATCTGGCCGGCGTCTTCACCCTGCGCACGGTCGAGGACGCGGATGCCATCAAGGCCTGGCTCGCGGTTCAGAAGCCGCGCACGGCCGTGATCGTCGGCGCCGGATATGTGGGTATCGAATTGGCCGAATCGATCTGCGCCCATGGCGTGGATGTGACCGTGATCGAGGCTCAGGACCAGGTCATGCCGTCGCTCGACGCGGACCTGGCAGCCAAGGTCCAGCAGACGCTGGAGGACATGGGGATCCACATCCAGCTCGGCGCCCGGTTGACCTCGTTCGTCGGGGCCGGGCTGGTCGGCGACGTCGTCGCGCGCGTTCTGGGGCGGATGAGCGGCGAGGCCCCGCGGATGAGCGGCGACTTGTTGCGGGTCCGCGAGGTCGTGACCAGCACCGGCAGCTTGCCGGCCGATATCGTAATCCTGGGCGGCGGCGCCCGCCCGGCGGCCGAGTTGGCCCGCGCGGCCGGGATCGCCCTGGGCGCGACCGGCGCCGTGGCCGTCGACGCCGAGCAGCGCACCAACCTGCCCGAGATCTGGGCCGCCGGCGCGGTCGGCGAGACGTATCATCGCCTGCTCAAAAAGCCGATTTACTTCCCACTGGCCCGTGCTGCGACGCTGCAGGGCCGGGTCGCGGGGGTCAATGCGGCCTCCCGCCGAGAGGCCGCCGGCTCAGCACGCTTCCCGGGCACGCTCGGCACGTCGGTGGTCAAAGCCTTTGGCCTGACCATCGCGTTGACCGGCCTGACTGAGCGGCAGGCCAAGGCGGCGGGCTTCGACGCCGCCAACGTCACGGTGACGTCGACCTCACGGGCCGGCTTCATGCCCGGCAGCGAGCGGATCCAGACCCGTCTGGTTTTCGAGAACGGCAGCGGTCGGTTGCTCGGGGCGCAGATGGTCGGCGGGGATGAGGTCGCCAAGCGCCTCGACGTCGTGGCGGCCGCGCTCCAGGCCGGCTGGACGGCCGAGGACCTGGCCGAGGCCGATCTGACCTACACACCGCCGGTGGCCCCGCTGTGGGATGGGTCGCTTTCGGCGGCGACGCTCGCCGCACGTCAGATCCAGCGGTAGCCGTTAACGCAAAAGCGCAGAGCGGTGCCGTG
>JAEURK010000081.1 GCA_016789175.1 Anaerolineales bacterium | reverse complement strand
GGGCTGGCACGGCGCACCAGGCCCCACTTGCCGCAATGATCGCAACGATCGAACCGGGCACCGACGGCGTTCAGGCTCCACAGGTGGATCGAGAACGCATGGCCGCAGTGCCCGCATACCGCTCCGCCCAACCACCCGTCGCCGGGCCGGCGCGCCTTGGTTCCCCGGCCGAACACGAGCACCTGGAGCCCCAGCACAACAACGATCACGACGGCCACGCCGCCGAGGAGGGTGCCGCCGATTTGCCCGGCGGCCTGCCAGCCCACCTCAGCCGACACGAACTCGAAGCGGCGCGTATTCGAGGTCAACGCGCGACCATCCGCGAGCCGACCGATGGCCGTCAGGTCGTGCCAGCCATGCGGGTGCGCGTCAGTCTCGAAGTCGACCCGAAACGGCGCCGAGTCAATCGTCGCCAGGACTTCGCCGTCGATCAGGTACGTGACCGACACCAGATCCGCCGGCCCTTCCACCTCGAGCCGGAAGTTGCCCTGGATCTGGCTGCCGCCGCCGTAGCCGAAATTGCGTCGGACGTAGAGCGTCAGCGCCTCCGCTTGCGCCAGCGCGTCAAGGTTACAGGCGAACCAACCGATCAGGGCCAGCGCGAACAGCGCCGCCCGGCGCCAGGATCTCATTTCCATCGGGTCAGAATCACCTCGCGCTGAAACAGCCGCGCGCCAAAGAAGACCAGGATCACGTCGATCACGGCCAACCCGGCCGCGACCGTCAGCATCAGCTGGAGGTTCAAGACCAGCACGCCCGCCAGTTGACCGAACACCAGTCCGAGCACCGGCACGATCAAGACGCCCGAGATCTGCTCGGCCACCCGCGGGTCATTGACCCGCGACGACACCATAAGCGCGAAGATCACGGCCAGCACCGAGACCAGCGGCCCAATCAACAGCGTCGCCGCGAACCAGGTCGGGCTGAGCGCCGTCAGCAACGCCGGGCTGCTGGCGCCGACCAGCGGCAAGCCGATCAGGAAGATCACAAAGCTGCCCCAGGTCGCCAGCACCGCCGGGATGACGGCCGCCAGCGCCTTGCCCGCCAGCAATTCCTCGGTCGTGATCGGCGTCGCCAGCAGCGGCTCCAGGCTGCGCGTGGTCTTCTCACCGACGATGCTGTAGGACGCGATCGCGATCGGGATAAAGAGCGGCATCATCATGAACAACGGCAGGAACTGGTTGAGCAAAAAGATCTGGAAGCAGTCGCCGATCGCGATCGCGCCGCAGGCCTTGATCATCGACGGCGGCAGGTCCGAGGTTTCGCCGCCCCCGAGCGTGGTCCCACGCATCGTCAGCAATATACCGAGTGGCAGCAGCGCCAGCAACAACGGCAGAGCACCGACCGTGAAGACCACGATCCGATTTTGAAAGACCTCGGCCCATTCCTTGGCGATCAAGGTGCGGATGTGTTTCATGAGCGGGCCTCCGCGTCGTGGTTCACGAAACGCAGATAGATATCCTCGAGCGAGTGCCGGAGCTCCCCGACGAACTGCACGTCGGCGCCGAGCGCGATCAGGCGCCGCAGGATCACGGGGTTGTTCTCCTCAGGCGACTCGAGCCGCACGATCAGGCGCTGGTCGACCGCCCGCGCCTCCTGCACGGTCGGAAGGGCCGCGACTGCATCGACCCAAGCCGGATCGAGCCGCGCCAGATGGAACACGACCTGCCGGCCGTACAACGTGCGCCGCAACGCCGCCGGCGTGTCGACCGCCATCAAACGAGTCTTGAAGATCCCGATCCGGTCACAGAGCCGATCGGCCTCGTCGAGGTTGTGGGTGGTCAGAAAGATCGTGCGCCCCTCGCCCCGCAACTCGGTGATGAACTCGCGCACCAACCGGGCCGCCTCGGGATCAAGGCCGCTGGTCGGCTCATCCAGAAAGAGCACGCGCGGCTCGTGCAGCAGCGCCCGCGCGATCGCCAGCTTCTGGCGCATGCCTTTCGAGAAGCTGCCGGCCGCATCGTGCCGGCGCTCCCACAGACCGAGCAAGCCGAGATACCGTTTGACCGCGGCCGCCGGATCAGGAACATCGTACAGCTCGGCGAAGACACGCAGGTTGGCCTCGGCGCTCAGCCGATCGTACAGCCCGGGCGTTTCCGTCAGGATGCCGACCGTGCGCCGGATAGCCTGATCGTCGCGTCCCACTTCGTGGCCGTTGACCGCGGCGCGGCCACGCGTGGGCGCGATCAGGGCGCACAACATGCGCACCGTTGTGGTTTTGCCGGCACCGTTCGGACCCAGAAAACCGAAGACCTCGCCCTCGGCGACGTTTAGCGACAGGTCCGTCACTGCCTGTACGACGGTGCCCTTGGTCGCGCCCTGGAAGGTCTTGCTCAGTCCTTCTACGGTGATCATGCGACGACCTCCGGCAGCGGCCTTGGCGCCGAGCGCCGCAGCCAGAAGAGCAGGCCGAGGCTGATCAGGGCCACGATGGCCAGGGCGCCCTCTGAGGCCAACGGCCCGGCCGCCTGGGCCACGCCAACGCCCACGATATTGGCCAGCGCGTGCCAGCCGATCGCGGCCAGGAGCCAGAGCCCGTTGCGACGCGTGAAGCACTGGAGCACCAGTGCCGCGAGCGTGATGTGGAGCGCCAAGGCGAAGACCCGCTCGACTGCGCCCAGCATGGTCAGGTACCAGGGCGTGGACCAGAAGGCCGTGACCTGCGCCACCAGCGCGGTCTGCTGCTCGGCCGTCATCGGCAACGTGGTCAGATCCATCGACTGCAATATGACCATGTTGATCACCGTCAGACCGGCCAGACCGCCAAAGATGATCGCCTCGACCCCGCCGTGGCCGGCGCCAAAGGTGACGGCCTCTTCCCAGCGGCGCGCGTCGCGGAGGACGAAGCGATAGCCGAGCCAGCGCGCGCCTTCCTCGAACAACCCGGCCGTCACGCTCAAAAAGACGATGTTGAAGACGTTAGCGGCCTCTTTCGACATCAACTCGCGGCCCTGCAGCAGCACCGTCAACCCGAACAACAGCGGCAGACGGAGCCCCTGCGAGACGATGAACGCCAGCGCGCCCCACAGCAGCAGGCTCCAGCGCGTCTTCAGCCGACGCACGACGACGATCCCGAGGGTAAGCGGCAGGCCGATCATCCCGAGCGCATTCAGACTATAGGTCAAGGTCAACATGATCCGCTTTCAACCCTACCGCGGCCGGAGCCGCCGGCAGACGAACGACGAGGTCGGTTGGCGCCGACCTCGTCCGATCAACCGACCGGAGAGGAACCCGACGACGCGTCTCAATCCGACGCCGTCACCGGATCGAGCCCTCCGATCAGAGCGCGCTAGCTCGCATTGGGACCGTCCTTGCCGACCGTCTTCGCCAACGAGATCAGACCGCTCATGCCGCCCAGGTTCATGGTATCGACGGCCGAGGACGGCACAATCACGAGCGCGCCTTTGTCCTTGAGGCCCTCGAACAACATGTTCATGGCGCGCAAGTGCAACGCGGTCGGGTTATTCACATATGAGAGCGAGGCCTCGGCGAAGGACTCGGCGATCTGCTTCTCGCTCTCGCCCAGGATCACCCGCGCCTGGCGCTCGCGCTCGGCCTGCGCCTGGCGGCTCATCGCCTCTTCGAGCGATTGCGGGATCACGATATCCCGGATCTCGACGCTGGTGACGCTCACGCCCCAGGGCGTGGTGCGCTCATCGATGATCTTCTGCAGCTCCTGGTCGATGACCTCGCGCCCGACCAGGAGATCGGCCAGTTCTTTCTTGCCGATGATATCGCGAAGCGCCGTCTGGGCGGCCCAATCGACGGCGGCCTCGTAATCCTTGACCTCGAGCGCCGCCTTCTGCGCGTCCCAGACGACCCAGAACAGCACGGCGTCCACGTCGACCGGCACCGTATCGCGCGTCAGGGTCTTCTGTGCCGCAAAGGGCGTGACGATCGTGCGGTGGTCGATCCAGCTCGACACCGTATCCATAATCGGAACGACCCAGAACAGGCCGGGACCGTACAGGCCGCGGAACTTGCCGAAGCGCAGGACCACGGCTTTCTCCCACTGGTTGGCGATCTTGAGCGCGAACAGGAAGTACGTGCCCACCAGTGTGAAAGCCACCACCCCTGCCCCGGCGGCCGCATCCGACAGCCCGTAGACCGTCGTGCCGACGATCGCGAAGACGACCCCGAGCGACATGAAGGCCATGAACACCGTCAGCGAGACGTTGTTCGCCTGGCGCTGAACACCCGTCGACGTGCGACCCGAGTCGTTTGATCGAACGGTCAGTGAGTCCGAGACATTCCGCAGAGCCGAAAACATGGTCATCCTCCTGAAACCGCCTCGCGCGCGGCCACCTCAGTCTCCACGCTCCTACGAACCTCGTCGGGCCCAAACCCCAGCCGCGTAGCTTCCTCGAGAAAGCGCCCGGTCAGCTCGGCCAGGCGGGCGCGGCGCAGTTTGCGCTGCTCGGCCACGTCGGGCAGAGGTTGCTCGAGCACGTACGTCCCGCGGCCCTGCTGGGTCGACAGAACGCCTTCCTCGTGCAGCGTACGGTAGGCGCGCGCGACGGTGTTGAAATTGATACGCAGGTCGGCGGCGAGCTGGCGAACCGTGGGAAGCTGGTCGCCGGGTTTGAGCGTCCCGGCCGCCACCAACCCCTTCACCTGCTCGACCACCTGCGAAAAGATCGGCACCCGGCTACGCGCGTCGAGACGGATCAGCATGGTGGAGAATTGAATGAGTTGTACAATTGAACTAATTGTATTACTGTGGGGTGAAGCTGTCAAGAGGGAGCGGGCGGGCGGACCGGTCGCTCGTGCACACCCTGCCGCGCTGATGTGCCCGATATCCCCCAAAAGGCGTATACTCGGCGTAGACTCTCGTCCCCGGAGCAGGAATGATCCCCTTTCTCGAACACATCCAACAGACACTGATCGACATCGAACGCGACGGCTTGCTCAAACGCGAAAGACTGATCGTCACCCCGCAGCGGCCGCGGATCGAGATCAAGGCCAACGGCGGGCGACGCCCGTTGCTCAACCTGTGCGCCAACAATTATCTCGGCCTGGCCGATCATCCGGAGGTGATCGCGGCGGCCCACGCCGCCCTGGATTCGCACGGCTTCGGCATGGCCTCGGTGCGCTTCATCTGCGGCACCCAGGACCTGCATCGCGAGTTGGAACGCGCACTGGCGCGCTTTCTCGGCAAAGACGACGCGATCCTGTTCGCGGCCGCCTTCGATGCCAATGGCGGCGTGTTCGAGCCGTTGCTCGGGCCCGATGACGCCATCATCTCGGATTCGCTCAACCACGCGTCCATCATCGACGGCGTGCGTCTGTGCAAAGCGCGCCGCTATCGGTACGCCAACAGCAATCTGGACGATCTCGAGGATCAACTCAAGATCGCGGATCGTGATGGCGCGCGCTTCAAGCTGATCGCCACCGATGGCGTGTTCTCAATGGACGGCATCATCGCCAACCTGCAAGGCGTGTGCGCGCTGGCCGAGAAGTACAACGCCGTCGTGCTGGTCGACGACTGTCACGCCACCGGCTTCATCGGCGCAACCGGTCGCGGCACGCCGGAACATACGGGCGTCGGAAATCGGGTCGAGATCCTGACCGGCACGCTCGGCAAGGCCCTCGGCGGCGCCATGGGCGGCTACGTTGCCGCCAGCCAACCGATCATCGACTTGCTCCGTCAGCGCGCGCGACCCTATTTGTTTTCGAACAGCCTGGCCCCGGCGGTTGCCGGCGGATCGCTCAAAGCGCTCGCGTTGATCGAACAGGGGCAGGCCCTGCGCGAGCGCCTGTTCGCGCACACCCGTCGCTTCCGCGCCGGTCTGACCGAGGCGGGCTTCGAACTCCTGCCGGGCGAGACTCCGATCATCCCCGTGATGCTCGGCGAGGCGCAACGGGCCCAGAAACTGGCGGCCGAACTCGACCGGCGCGGTGTGTACGTGGCCGGGTTCTTCTTCCCGGTCGTGCCACGCGGCCTGGCCCGCATCCGCACCCAGATGTCGGCGGCGCTGACTGAGGCCGACGTCGCGTTCGGCCTCGAGGCTTTCGCCGACGCCGGCAAGGCACTGGGGATCATCTAAAGAACGAAGGGCAAAGAGCGCGGGGCGCGGTAGCGTTCGCCCTTCGCCTTTCGAAGGATTGAGGGAGGATACGTGATGAAGGCGCTCGTAAAATCGCAGGCTGCGCGCGGACTCTGGCTCGAGGACGCCCCGGTGCCCGAGTTCGGGCCTGAGGATGTGTTGATCAAGGTACACAAGACCGGCGTGTGCGGCACCGACGGCCACATCTACAAATGGGATGAGTGGGCCCAGCGCACCATCAAGGTGCCGATGATCATCGGGCACGAGTATGCGGGCGAGATCGTGGCGCTCGGTGAGCGCGTGCGCACGCTGCGTGTCGGTCAACGCGTGTCAGGCGAGGGGCATGTGGTCGGGATGCGCAGCCGCGCCAGCCGCTCCGGGCACTATCATCTCGACCCCGAGACGCAGGGCGTCGGCGTCAACCGCCCGGGCGCGTTCGCGGAGTTCGTGCGCGTGCCGGCCTTCAACGTGATCCCCCTGCCCGACGACATCGACGACGACCTGGGCGCGATCCTCGACCCGCTTGGCAATGCCGTGCACACCGCCCTGACCTACAACCTGGTCGGCGAAGACGTACTGATCACCGGGGCCGGCCCGATCGGGATCATGGCCGGCGCTGTGGCGCGCCATGTCGGCGCCCGGCATATCGTGATCACGGATATCAACGCGCATCGGCTGCAACTTGCGGCTCAGGTGGCCGACATCACGCCGGTCAACACCAGCGAAGAGGATCTCAAATCCGTAATGGGGCGGCTCAAGATGACCGAGGGCTTCGACGTCGGGCTCGAGATGAGCGGCGCGCCCGCGGCTTTCGTGCAGATGGTCGATCACCTGGTCATGGGCGGCCGGATCGCGATGCTCGGCATCCCGACCCAACCGTTCCCGGTCGACTGGTCGAAGATCGTGTTCCGGATGCTGACGGTCAAGGGCATCTACGGCCGCGAGATGTTCGAGACCTGGCACAAGATGATCGCCATGCTGCAAAGCGGGCTGCAGGTGCGCAACGTCATCACCCATCACCTGCCCTACAGCGATTACCTTACCGGCTTCGAGATGCTTGTGAAAGGCGAGTGCGGCAAGGTCGTGCTCGATTGGACGGTCTGAAGGGCTGAGAGCGTAGGGCGTTGAACCGGCAGGCGAGTCTAAACGGAGACCCTTCGCGCCCCTCATGATCAATGTCATCCAGAGGGCCCAAGGCACACGGGCCCTGGCGACAAGGATACGGGCCCGAAGGATCTCCCATCAGACTCGCATGCCGCCTCGCCATCGCCTCCGCGGCCAACGCGCCTGATTGGAGATCCTTCGCGCCCCCTCTGCGCCCAGCCCACAAGGCGCCTCGGGCGCTCTGGATGACGCTGCAGTCGCGGGTTCGCAGCCCTTATCGTCCATGTCATCCAAAGAGTGGATGGGCGGCGCCCAAACGGCGGGCGAGAAACTGCGGGAGGCCTGTGTTTCGCTGAGACCCGGTGGCGCGCTCGTAAGGGCGGCGCTTGTCGCCGCCCTGTGGGCCGTGGCGAGCGCCGGACAGGCAAGGCCTACTCAGGGCCGGCACTGCATCGACCGCAGAGTCGAGCACGTTTTGTTTCTCAGTAGGGCCCAAGGCACACGGGCCCTGGCGACAAGGATACGGGCCCGAAGGATCTCCCATCCGACTCGCATGCCGCCTCGCCATCGCCTCCGCGGCCCACGCGCCTGATTGGAGATCCTTCGCGCCCCCTCTGCGCCCAGCCCACAAGGCGCCTCGGGCGCTCTGGATGACAATGACGATGGAGGATATCCTTCGCGCTGCGCTCTGCGCTCTTCGCCCCACATTCACTGATCCACGCTCGATGCGCTCTACTCCAGCCGCGTCATGCGCATAATCCAATTCGTCTCCCACGTGAGGCCGCCGTCGGGCGAGAAGGCCTGCTCCCACCGGGCGCTGGTGGGCGTGATCTCCGACCAGATGAACCTGACGCGGATCGGGCGACCTTCCAGCGTGTCGTCACCCTCGAATACGCCGACCCCGTCGGTGAAGCCCCCGACCACCGGCGGCAGCAGTTGCCCGTTCGCATCAAGGCCGCCGGTCTGATTGTCGAGCCAGTATATGCTCCACGACTGCGTAGCGGGGTTGTAGGCGCGCAACGACATCCCGACGAAGCCCGGGCGCCAGTTCACGGGCAGGAAATCATCGTAGTTGCCGATCCCGCCCGGAAGCGGCTGGGCCCGACCATGAGCCTCGAAAGTCTCCCAGGTCGTCGAGCCTTGCAGGCGCCCGACCAGGCGCTCGTTCTCGATCCGCCAGGCCCCTAACCAAAAGTCGAAATCGTGACAGCCGTCAGTCATCGTCATCCTCCCAGACAGAGCCGGATGCGTTTACGATAGGGCGGATAGCGGACGACATCCGCCCGGATTCGGAGCCGTTACTTGAGACTTGTGTCCGCGGCGATAAGCCCGGGGGTCCGCCCGACCTGACACCAGGTTATCGCCGCGAAGGACGGGGATGCCGCGACTGACGCGGCCCGAGGCGCGCCTGGACCACAGAATCCAGGTCGCGCCCTTCGCGGCCCGGGTCAGAGCCTACGAGTGGCCGGCTATACACAGGTTGAATTGGGTTTGGGGGAAGGGATAACAATCGGTACAATCGCTGAGCGCGTTGGATCAACGGCGCCACAGACCAAGGGTGCGGAATGGACTCGGCCATGACGACTGGCATGCATCACCACCTGATCGCCGGAAAAGACGTCGCCAGCCCCGCGTCTTTCGAAAGTCGAAACCCAAGCCGGCAGGACGACCTGGTCGGCGTATTCCCCGAGGCTACACTGGATCAGGTCCGGCTGGCCTGCGATGTTGCCCGGAGCGCCTACGCGGGCTGGCGCACGACCCCAGCACCGATCCGCGGCCAGATCATCGGTCAGATCGGGCGCGCGATCGAGCGTGAGCAGGAACCCCTCTCACGGCTGATGTCGCGCGAGATGGGCAAGACCCTCAAAGAGGCCCGCGGCGATGTGCAGGAGGCCATCGACACCTGTCACTTCTTCCAATCCGAGGGGCGCCGCCTGTACGGGCAGACCGTGCCCTCCGAGATGCGCAACAAAGAGCTGATGACCTATCGACGCCCGTTGGGCGTCGTCGGCGTGATCACGGCCGGCAACTTTCCGGTGGCGGTGCCGAGCTGGAAGCTGATCCCCGCCCTGCTGACCGGCAATACGATCGTTTGGAAGCCATCGGAAGATGCGCCAACCACGGCTTACGCCCTGGCCCGGCTCTTCGAGGAGGGCGGACTCCCGGACGGCGTGCTCAATGTGGTCTTCGGAGGCGGCGCGGGCGCGGCCGGCGAGTTCCTGGTCGAGATGCTCGACGAACACCGCCTCGACAAGATCGCGTTCACGGGCAGCACCGCGGTCGGTCGCCACATCGGCGCGATCGCGGGCCGCAACCTGACCCACCCCACCCTCGAGCTCGGCGGCAAGAACCCCATGATCGTCATGCGTGACGCCGACCTCGACAACGCCGTCGTCGGGGCACTCTGGGCCGCCTTCGGCACCGCCGGCCAGCGCTGCACGTCGCTCGGCAATCTGATCCTCGACGAGCCGATCGCCGCTGTCTTTCAGGAGCGTTTTTTGGCGGCCGTCGCCACCATCAAGATCGGCGATCCCGGCCGCTTCGACGACGTGCTCTACGGTCCGTTCATCAACGAGCGTTTCTATCACGCCTGGCACGCGCACTACGACTGGGGCCGCGCGGATGGGGCGACTCTGGCTTACGGACGCGGCCGCATCACGGCGGAAAACCGCCCGACCGGCTATCGGGGCGACCCAAACAGCGGCCTCTACGGCTGGCCCACCGTGTGGACAAACGTCCGCCCGGGCATGCGGATCTTCCAGACCGAGACCTTTGGCCCGACCGTCAATCTTGTGACGGTAGACGGCATCGACGAGGCCATCGCCGTCGCCAACAGCGTCGATTACGGCCTCTCGAGCGCGATCTACACCCAGAACCGGCTGTGGGCTTTCACCTTCAAAGAGAACATCCAGGCCGGGATGTCGAGCATCAACAACAGCACGACCGGCGCCGAGGCCCACATGCCCTTCGGCGGGATCAAAGGTAGCGGCAACGGCACGCGCGAATCGGGCATCTGGGTGCTCGACCACTACACCTACTGGCACGGCGTCAACGACGAGCTCTCAGGCAAGCTCCAACTCGCGCAGATGGATACCGAGTACGGTCAAATGCGCGCGCCGTATCGTGTCGCACCACTGGCGGATCCGCGATGAGGCGAGTCCACGCGCGCGCTCAAACCTCGACCGGGGACTCACGGCTCTGTCCATGACGACTCATCGCATCCTGGCCCAACCGATCGCCCTTCGTCCGGCCCGCGTGCTGACTAATGCCGCTGCGATCGACGGAGTCCGCTTCGACGCCGCCCATTTTCCGGATGGATACACGACCGCCCTGGCCGTGCCCGTGGCTGAGGCCGAGGTCGCCTGGGTGCTCTGCCAGCCCGGCCCGGTGCTCCCGATCGGATCGCAGTCGTCGCTTACCGGCGGGGCCACCCCGCGCGGCGAGACCGTGCTGGCGCTCCGCGAATTGCGTGGCATCGAGCAGGCCGCGCCCGACCGCTGGCGGGTAGGGGCCGGCGTCACCCTGGCCGAGCTCCAGTCGAGCCTGGCGACCCGCGCTGCCTTCTTCCCTCCGGTGCCGGCCTATGCCGGCGCCCAGATCGGCGGTGCAGCATCGACGAACGCAGCCGGCCCGTCGACCTTCAAGTACGGCGCCATGCGTCAGTGGATCGAAGGGCTGCGGGTTGTCCTGGCGGATGGCACGGTGCTCGACATCGAGCGCGGCCAGTGTCGGGCGCACCCTGACGGGTACTTCGAGCTCAACCGGCCCGGCGGCAGCCGGCGGATACCGGTCCCGGGTTATCATCTGCCTCACGTCGCCAAGATCTCGGCCGGTTACTTTGCCGCGCCCGAGATGGACCTGATCGACCTGTTCATCGGCGCCGAGGGCACGCTCGGCGTGATCACGCAGGTCACGGTGCGCGTGATCACGCCGGCCCCGCAGACGAGCCTGATCTTCATCCCCTGTCCCACGGAGACCGCGGCGCTCGCCCTTACGGCTGCCCTTCGCAACGAGGCGCAACAGACCTGGCGCGGCGCCGGGATCGGCCTCGACATCAGCGCAATCGAGTTTTTGGATGAGGACTCCCTGGCGCTGATGCGGGCCGACGGCGTCGACGCAGCCACCGGCATCCACCTGGGGCCACCGACCCGGGCCGCCCTCATCGTGCAGCGCGAACATGGCACGGCCGCGCGTGAGGCCGAGGCTGTGCTGCGACTGCAACGACTGCTGGTCGAGGCGGGGGCGGAGACCGATCTCCTGGTTGCCGGGCCCGGCGATGTCTTGCAGGCGCGGCGGATCGTCGACTTGCGCACCAGCGTCGCGCTCGGCGTGAACGCGCGCATCGGGTTGGCGCAGCAACAGGCGGACCCGCGCATCAGCAAAGTCGCGGCCGACATGATCGTGCCGTTCGAACACGTGACCGAGATGCTCAGACTGTTCCGCGAGGAGTTCGGCCGCCTCGGGTTGATGCACGCCATCTGGGGTCACATCTCCGATGGCAACCTGCACCCCAACGCCCTGCCCCGCAACGCTGCCGAAGCCCAGGCCGGTCAGGCTGCCATCTTGCGGCTCGGCCGCCTCGTCACGGCCATGGGCGGCAGCCCGCTGGCCGAGCACGGCGTCGGTCGCAACCCGACCAAGCAGGCGCTTCTGCGTCAGCTCTACGGCGACGCCGGGATCGAGCAGATGCGCTCCGTAAAGGCCGCGCTTGACCCGGCCGGGAAGCTCGCGCCGGGCGTGATCTTCCCGGCCTCCGCGGATTTGTCGTGACCCATCGCTGCTCCGAGTGCGGCGCCCTCTTCGACGACCCGCAGGGTTGCTGGCAGGCCTTTGGTGCGTTGCTCGAACGCGAATTCGTCGACGCCGCCTACGGCCGCGTCCATCATCTGACGGTCACCACCTACATGCTGCAGCATCCGACCCGGCTTTCACGGCGCGGCTGGCTCGAGATGCGTGAACTCCTGCGCCTGCACCTGCGCGACGGCATCAGCGTCGCGGGGTGGCGCAGCCGCGTCCGCTCTGGCGGAGTTAATAGCGCCAAGGGCTGGAAGATCAAACCGGATGGAACCTGCCTGAACGCCGCAGTCGGATGGCCCTGGCCAATCACGGTGGCGTCGATCGCTCTGGAGGATCCCGAAGTCTATGGCGAGCAGATCCAGGCGTGGGCCGCGAGCACGCTGCACGAGGCCGAGCAGATCCCGGCGGAATAGCACCCGAAGGGGCGCCTAGTCGATCGGAAGCGGCTCGCTGGGCCGGCTCAACCGCCAGAGGTTGGCGGCTAAGGCCAGTGGCGCCAGCGCAATCAACAAGCCCAGGGTATTGATCAGCAGGTAGCCGCCGACCGCCATCAGAGGTCCGCCAGCCAGGCTGCCGAGGCCCGAGGCTGCATTGACGAGCACCTCGGTGGCGCCCTGCCCGCGTGCGCGCTCGGCCAGGGTCAGCGAGTCGGTCAGCAGGGCGGCCCCGGCGACGTAGGTGAAGTTCCAGCCCAAACCCAGCAACAGAAGCGCAAAGGCCAGGATCGTGGTGTCGAGCGACGCCGGCGCCAGCGCGCAGGCCGCGATCAGGAGCACGCTGCCGACCAGGATCATGGGCACGCGCCCCCACCGGTCAACCAGGTTGCCGCTGAAGATCGACGGCCCGAACATCCCGAGCGTGTGGGCCGTAATGACCAGCGAGATCTCGCCCAGTCCGCCGCCGTGATCGTGGAGGTGCACGGACGTCATCGCCATGACCATGACCATCACCAGCTGCCCGAGGATGAGGGCCCCCAGCGCCGCCTGCACGGAGGGCTCGGCCAACAGTTGCCCCCACGACCGCGCCGGTCCCGCCGCCGTCGCCGTCTCCTGCTCCGGGCCACGGTCCGCGCGCAACTGTCGTCCGATATCCGCTGGATCCGGCCGCAGGAAGGCAAACAGCATCACGGCCGTTGCGGCGAACACCGTGGCCGACAGAAACCACGGCCCAGCCAACGGATTGAGGCCAAAGCTCCGCGCGAGGTCGCCGAGCGGCGCCACCAGGCTCGGGCCCAGGATCGCGCCGAACGTGCCGCCCACGACAACCGAACTGATCGCGCGGCCGCGAGCCGCCGTGGTGACCATCTCGGCGGCGGCGTAGCGGCTCTGCTCCGTGATCCCGCGGGCGGCGCCCAGGAGCAAGTATCCGACCAGATACGGGAGCAACTGTCCGGCGATGATCGATAGCCCGGACAGCGCCGCGCCCACCACGCCCAGCAGGAACCCGGCCGCCAGTCCACGTCGCCGCCCGATGCGTTCCATCAAGTGAGCGGCGACATACGCGCTCCCGGCGCCGCCCAACATGTACACAAAACCGCCCAACCCCGAGAGCTCGTGCCGGCCGCTCAACTCGAGCACCGCCAGCGCGCCGACCGTGGTCGAGGCCAGATAGGCCGCGGAACTGACGGCCTGGCCGGCCAGCAGGATCAGGGTGAGACGGCGGACGATGGACATGGGGACTGTGATGTATGCGTAAGTCTACGGGTGATTCGGTCAAGTGCCCGAGGCATCTCGCCCGCTCGGCTCATCAATAGCTTGATCCCGCCGTCAGACCTTGCATGATCGCCACACCGGCGCTCGTGCCCAGGCGCGTGGCTCCGGCGTCCAGCATCGCCACAGCGTCAGCCAGGGAGCGAACGCCGCCGGCGGCTTTGACGCCCATTTTCGGACCGACCGTCTCGCGCATCAGGCGCACATCGACGACCGTGGCCCCGGCTGTCGAAAACCCGGTCGAGGTCTTGACGAAATCGGCGCCCGCCCGTTTGGCGATCTGGCAGGCCCGGCGCTTCTCGTCGTCGGTCAGCAGCGCCGTCTCGAGGATCACCTTGAGAATGCCCTGCGCCGCGTGCACGGTGCGCGCCACAGCCCGGATATCGCGCGCGACCAGCCCTTCGTTGCCATCCTTGATGGCCCCGATATTGAGCACCATGTCGATCTCGGTCGCCCCCAACCCCAGGGCCTGTTCGGCCTCGAAGGATTTGGCTTCGGTGGTGTTGGTGCCGAACGGGAAGCCGACCACCGTGCAGGTGGCGACGCCCGACTTGCGCAGCAGCCGGACCGCCTGCCCAACCCGGCTTGGATGAATGCAGACGGAGGCAAAGCGATTTTTCCGGGCCTCGGCGCACAGCTTCTCGATTTGGGCGGCCGTCGCCTCAGGCTTAAGCAGGGTGTGATCGATACAGGCAGCGATTTGTTCGGGTGTGTGGCTCATGGCAAGTCCTCATGAATCGGGATGTCGGGTTGAGGATAGTGACGAACGATCCTGGCCGACGACGGCGGCCAGTAGACGACGACGGCGCGGCCGATGAGATAGCGGGAGTCCAGCGCCCCCCAGGTGTGTGAGTCGATCGAGTTGTTGCGGTTGTCACCCAGCACGTAGAGCTGATCGGGCCCAAGCCGGATCTGTTCTTGATACGCGGCCGGCACCGGGATGTAGGGCTCATCCAGGACGACGCCGTTGACCCGCACCTGCCCCCCCGCGACCTCGACCACATCGCCCGGCAAGCCGATCACGCGCTTGATGAAATCGCGCTCGGGCCCGTAGGGATACTGAAACACGATCACGTCGCCGCGCTGCAGACCCGACCATCGGTACGCCACGCGATCGACCAGAACATAGTCGCCGGAGTGCAAGGCCGGGAACATGCTCTCGCCTTCGACGCGAAATCGCGTGACGACGAAGGCATTCAACAGCCAGACCGTGGCAGCGGCTGCGACCGCCACGATGAACAGATCCGCCAGCCGACCAGGCCAACGCAGCGGGCGCCCGCCGTCGGTGTTTGCGATCACGGCGTCAGAATACCACGCGAGGTCTCAGTTTTTCTTTCGGAAGCTCAGCCGCACCGGGGTGCCCGTGAACGGGTATTCGCGGCGCACCGAGTTCTCGAGATAACGGCGATAGGTGAAGTGCGCGAGCTCGGGGTCATTGACGTGCAGCAGGATCGTGGGCGGGTTGACCCGGACCTGTTCCGCGAACGTGATCTTGAGCTGCCGCCCGCCCTTCGAGGGCGGCGCATGCCGGGCCACCGCGTTCCGGACCAGCTTGTTAAGGGCCGAGGTCGGGATGCGGACCAGCCGCTCCTCCTGGACTTTGAGGGCCGTCTCGAGGATCTGGCCGGTGCGCTGCCCGGTCTTGGCCGAGACGAATAGCACCGGCACGAAGTCGAGGAAGTGCAAGTTCGTGCGCAGGCGCTCGGCATAGGCCTGCATCGTGTTCCCGTCCTTCTCGATCACGTCCCATTTGTTGACCAACACCACCACGCTCTTCGACTCATCCAGGATGAACCCGGCGACGTGCGCGTCCTGGGCCTTGAACGGATCCTCGGCGTCGATCACCAGCAGGGCGACGTCGGCGCGCGCGATCGCCTTGAAGGTTCGCAGCACGCTCCACTTCTCGACTCCGGGGTCGATGGCCCCGCGCCGGCGGATGCCGGCCGTATCGATCAGCGTCAACTTGTGGCCGTTGAAGAGCAAGGGGGTGTCGGTTGCATCGCGGGTCGTGCCCGGCACCGGGCTGACGATGGCGCGCTCCTCGCCCAACAGCCGGTTGAGCAGCGAGCTCTTGCCGACGTTCGGGCGCCCGACCAGCGCGATCTTGATGCTCTCGTCGGCCTCGACTTCGGGCGCCGGCGGCAGGGCCAGCACCAGGGCGTCCAACAGGTCGGCGATCCCGGTGCCGTGCAGG
>JAEURK010000073.1 GCA_016789175.1 Anaerolineales bacterium | reverse complement strand
CCCGACCCTCGCACCCCCTCGTTCTTCGCCAGTCTCCTCCCGACAGGGCTCAACCGATCCATCGATTCGTGAAATGCGTGGCGAAGACACCGGCCCTCGCGAAAAAGTGCGCCAGCCCTGGGGCCGAAACAGACCAAAATTGGTGTAAAGTACGCGCCATGCACAAAGCCCTGATGATCTTCAATCCCGAGTCGAATCACGGTCGTTCCTGGCAGACGGTATCCGACCTGCGTGCCATGGTCGACACGCTCGGCGGCGCCGACTGGCGCGGGACGGAGTATCCGGGCCATGCTGTCGAGATCGCGGCTTCGGCGCACGGCTATGACACCGTGGTGGGCCTCGGCGGCGATGGCACGATCCATGAGGTCGTGAACGGCCTGATGCAGATCCCGGCCGAGGAGCGCCCGCATTTGGGTCTGGTGCCGGTGGGCTCCGGCAACGACTTCGCTTTTGCGCTTGGGGTTCCGCGTGATAACGCGCAAGATGCCGTGCGCAGCGCACTGACGGGAGAGCCGCGGACGGTCGATATCGGCCGGATCACGGATGGCGCGGGGCGGTTCGAGTATTTCACCAACACCTGCGGCATCGGCTTTGACGCCGCGATCAACATCCGCACCCGCAAGATCACGTGGCTGCATGGCTTCGCCATGTACCTCTCGGCCACCTTGCAGTCGATCGCCATGAATTTCGAAGGGCCCTTGATGAAGGTGACCTACGACGGCGGCGGCTTTGAGCTCCCGACGATGATGGTGATCGTAGGCAACGGTCCGCGCGAGGGCGGCGGGTTCATGATCGCACCCGATGCTCGGGTCGATGATGGCCTGTTCGATTTCGTTTATGTGACTCAAGTCTCTCGCCCGCGGATGCTCCAGTTGATGACCAAGTTCATGAACGGCACGCATGTGCGTGAGCCTGACGTGCACCTGGCGCAGACCACGAAGCTGCATCTCGAGTCGGCTCGCGCCGTGCCGATCCATCTGGATGGTGAACTCTTTGCGCCCTACGAGGCCAACGTGCATGTGGTCGAGGTCGAGATGCTGGCCGGGGCGTTGCGGGTCCGTGTCTGAGATCAGGAGGGCGAGGAGATAGGCGAAAAGCAACGGTCCGCTGTTCGCTCATTGCTTCTCACCCATTGATTGACCATGCCGCCACTTGCGCGTGTCCTGGTTGACTATGACTTCAATCTGCTGCAGACCATCGCTGAGCAGTGGGGCGTCAGCTTGCGCGCGCGCAGTCAGCGGGAGGCCGCGCAGGAGGTCGAGACGCTCCTGAAGGATCCGCGCCGGCTCACGGCCGCGCTGCCGGTCGGGGCCCGCGCGGCCCTGGATGCGTTGCTGCGCGCGCCGGGTGCCCGCCTCCCTCTAAGCGACTTCGCCCGCAAGCACGGCGAGGTGCGCGTGATGGGCGCCGCCAGGCGCGACCGCGAACGCCCGTGGGCGAATCGACCTTCGGCGGCCGAGCAACTCTTCTACCGTGGCCTGATCGCGCACGGCTTCTTTGAGTCCAGCTCGGGTCCGCGCGAGCACGCCTTCATCGCCGAGGACCTGGCGCCCCTCATCCCGCCGCCCGAGCCGGATCTCACGCCCAACCCGCCGGGTGCTCCGGGCGACGCCCCGGCCGGCGCGCACCCGGCCGAGCCCCTGTTGGCCGATGACGTCGCCACGCTGCTGGCGTACGCCCAGATCCTGCCGCTCAAGCTGGCCGCCGGCACGCTGACGACACAGCTCCCGAGCACCTTGCGCCGCTTCTTGCGCGAGCCGCGTGCGATCGATCTGGAGTTCCAGCTGGCACTCGACCTCGATCTGTTGACCGGCACGCCGCTCAAGCCGGATTCCGAAACGGCCCGGCCCTTTCTCGAGCGACCGCGCTGGGGGCAGGCGTTGGCGCTCGCCGATGCGTGGCGCGCGTCCACGACCTGGAACGACCTCCTGCGCCTGCCGGGCCTGACGTTCGAAGGCCAGACCTGGGCCAATGACCCGCAGGCGACCCGGACGACCCTGATCGGCTGGCTGCGTCAGGTGCCGGCCGGCCGCTGGTGGTCGCTCGACGCGTTCGTTGCGGCGCTGCGCGACCGCCACCCGGATTTCCAGCGCCCGGCCGGCGACTTCGACTCGTGGTACATCAAGGACGCCGCCAACGGCGCGTATCTGCGCGGCCTCGCACACTGGGACAGGATCGACGGCGCGCTGATCCGCGCGATCGTCACCGGACCGCTGATGTGGCTGGGGCTGCTGGAGGGCGATGCGAAAGCGTTCCGAGTCACCGAACTCGGCGCCGGTTGGCTGCGCGGAACGCCGCCGGTGCCGCCGCGCGATGCCGCGGTGCCCGTGCTCACCACCCCCACGGGCGAGGTGCGGGTTGCCAGCGCAGCGCCGGCTTATCTGCGCTTCCGCGCGGCGCGGGTGTGCAAGTGGATCGGTCTGGAGCGCGGCGTGTACATCTATCGCCTCACGCCGCTCTCGCTCAAGCGTGCCGGGCGCCAGGGCGTCAAGCTCGAGCGCATCCTCGACTTCCTGCGCCAGGCTTCGGCCCCGCACGAAGTGCCGCCGCGACTGACCGCGGCGCTCCAACGCTTTGGCCGCCACGGCACCGAAGCCATCCTGAAAGAGGCCATCGTGTTTCGAACGGCCAACCCTGAGCTGATGGAAACCTTGCGGCGCACCCCGGCCGTTCAGGAACTGCTGGGTGAGGCTCTGGGACCCACGGCCAGCGAAGTGCGCGCGCAGGATTTGCCCCGGCTGCGCGCGGCACTGTCTGAATTAGGTTTGTTGCTCGATTGAGATCGGGCCTGATGATAGACTTAGGGGTTATTGGGCGAATCCCCTGCACCCGCAGCGGGTGCGAATCTGCGAGAGCGAGAGGCGAACGTCTCATGAGCGAACTGATCTCCACTGTTACAGCGGCCTTTCAGAGCACATACGGCCGGCCGGCCGACTTCGTGGTGCGCGCGCCGGGGCGCGTCAACCTGCTGGGTGAGCATGTCGACTACAACGACGGCTTCGTCTTGCCGATCGCGATCGATCGGGCCGCTTACCTCGCCGTCGGCTCGGCCGAAGGCGTCGAGGCGCAGATCCGGGCCCACGACATCCAGGAGGCCGTGACCTTCCGCACCACTGCGCTGGAGATCAAGGCGGATGCGCAGGGTCGATCGCTCAAATCGTGGGCGCGCTATGCCGCCGGTGTCGCCTGGTCGTTGAGCGAGTCGGGGTTGCCCGTGCATGGCTTGAAAGCCGTGCTCACATCGGATGTGCCGCGCGGCGCGGGCCTAAGCTCGTCGGCCGCGGTCGAGGTGGCTTACGCGACGGCCTGGCGCCAGCTGGGCGGTTGGTCGCTGCCGGCGATGGAGCTGGCGCGCGCCTGTCAGCGGGCCGAGAACCAGTATGTCGGCGTCAACTCGGGCATCATGGATCAATTCGCGTCGGCCTGTGGCCGGGCGGGGCATGCACTGCTGTTGGACTGTCGCTCGTTGACCTGGGAAGAACTGCCGCTCCCGTCCGGGTTGGCCGTCGTCGTGGCCGACACCATGGTGCGGCGGGAGCTCGGCGGCAGCGAGTACAACGTGCGCCGCGCGCAATGCGAAGAAGCCGTGTATTCGTTGGGCACGGTCTTGCCGGGTATCCAGTCGTTGCGCGACGTTGCCCTGGACGATTTCAACGCCCACGCCGGTCGCCTGAGCGAAGTGGTGGGCAAACGCGCGCGACACGTCGTCGAAGAGATCGATCGTACCCAGCGTGCGGTCACGTTGTTGCGCAGCGGCGATGCCGTCGGTTTCGGCCAGCTGATGAACGACTGCCATGCCAGCCTGCGCGACCTGTACGAGGTCTCGTGCCCGGAGCTCGATCTGATGGTGTCCGAGGCTCAGGCCCTGCCGGGTTGCTATGGCGCCCGGCTGACCGGCGCGGGCTTCGGCGGCTGCACCGTCAATCTGGTCGCTGGAAGCCAGGCCGAGGACTTCACCCGTGAATTGACAACCCGCTACGAGCGTGTCGCCGGCAAGCGGCCCGACATCTATGTGTGTCAGGCAGCGGCCGGGGCGGCTGTCATCTAGGATTGCGCAGAGCGTGATCGCACCACGCTCTGCCCACCTCGCTCTACGCCGCAGCCAGGGCTTTGTCAGGTTGCTGTGAGGCTTGCCGGTTCAATTGTCGGTTGGCGCGTAGCACGCGGATCAGGATCCGCGGCGCCATCAGGCTCGCCGGCGGTTCGATCAGGTTCATGACCTTCAAAAACGCGCGACAGACCTCGACATCCACCAACGTCGCGCGATGGACCGCGGCGACATAGCGGTTGAGCAGGTCGATCCCAAACGGTTTGGGCCCGGTCGTGGATGGGTAACGAAAATCCTCACCGACGGCCAGTTGCCAGGGGATGTCGATGATGCGGGCCGCGCGTTTGAAGAACAGGCGCGCCAGGTCCGGCTCGGCCACATCGCCGGCCAGGAGCCGGTCCAGCTCGGCAGCCTGTTTGGCGGCGGACGTCATGCCCTGACCATAGGTAGGGTTGAAGCTGCAGATCGCGTCGCCGAGCGCCAACAGACCGGCCGGGAAATGGCGGAGCGCTTCAAAGTGACGACGCACGCTGAACGGATATTTGAAGGCCGTGATCTCCGAGATCGGCTCGGCCTGGCTGATCACCCGGTGGATATCGGGTGACGGCAGCTGACGGACATAGTCGTTGAAGCCCTTCTCGTCGGTCGGGGCGTGGTCGCCCTGCCAGCCACCGACGCTCACGATCCAGCGATCGCCCTCGATCGGGAACATGCCGCCGAAGCGTGTCTCGCGCGGCGCCTCCGGCGTCACCAGGGTCCAGGCCGAGCCGAGCGCATCGCCCGGTTGGCGTTTGTACAACCGGGTGGCATAGCCGACATCCACGCGCACGATGCTCTCGCGCGGCGCAGTGTAGCCGAGCGCACTCAGCCATTGGGGCGCGCGGGATCCGCGCCCGGTGCAGTCGACCACGAGATCTGCTTCCAAGGTCTGCGACCCCTCAGGTTCCGAACGCCGCTCCAGCCGCGCGCCGGTCACGCGGCTGCGATCCGGGCTGGCCGTCAGGTCGAGCACGGCGCAGGCGTCGATCAGCGTAAGGTTGGGCAGGGCCAGCGTGCGCGCGCGGATCAGGGACTCGAGCAAGGGCCGGCTCATCAGGCTGGAGTTCAGGCCCAGGCTGAGGCGCTGGCGATAGCCCCCGTAGGTATACCAGTTCATGCCGGTAGCCAGGTCCTCGACGATCGCGCCCGCGGCCCGGAGCGCGTCGGGCAGATCGGGGAAGTAGGCCGTCATCTGCTCGAGGCCGGAGGCGAGCAGGCCGTGCAGGTGGCGGGCCTGGGGCTGGCCCTTGCGCGCGGTTGGTTCGGGGTCGACGATGTCGCGCTCGATCACGGTGACCCGCGCGAAGTGTGAGCTGAGGACGCGCGCGGTCAGCAGGCCGCTCAGGCTGGCGCCCAGGACGATGGCGTGCTGGCGAGTGGGGCGGACATGGCTCATCGGGCAACTCCTTGGTCGGGGGGCGAGATGCCCTCACCCTACGGCCGACCGGTGCTCGGTCGACAGCCCAGGAAGTGCTCATCTGGGGATCAATTTCTGGCCGGTGTTCTAACCTTCGACCTGACAGGTCCAGGTCCGAATCGCTTGTTTTAGGCTCATTCAAAAAGTCTATTCAAAAAAAACCGGGCGAAATTCTAACCAACGGGATCAAAGCAAACAACACGCCGCGGCGGCTGCGTCGAACACCAGCCGGCGTGTGGCCGACTGGCCCTGCCACGCGCGGTGATCCCACGCGGCGCCGCTGAGGTCGTCGCCGCCGTACAGCAGTTGCCCGAGCGCCACCCCGCGGAAGGCCGCCGCCGCAAAGAGCGCAGCGGCTTCCATCTCGACCGTCAGGCAGCCTTCGGCCTTCCGGGCCGCGATGCGACTGGGCGTCTCACGATAGAGTGCATCGGTGGTCCAGGTCTTGCCGCGCACGAACGGCAATCCGCGCGCCGTCAGAGCCTGTTCGACGGCGGCCACGCCGCGCGGGTCGGCGGCCACTTCGCGGCCGGGGGGCAAATAGTGGTACGACGTGCCTTCGTCGCGCACGGCGGCATCCGGCACGATCAGGTGGCCGAGCGTCACGGCGCTTTCGAGGCTGCCGGCGCCGCCGCAAACGATGAACTTGCGACAGCCCAGGGCGATCAACTCCTCCAGGAAACCGACGGCCAGCGGAGCGCCGACCCCCGGATGGGTCACCGCCACCCGCCGACCCTCGACGACCATCTCGTACACCGGGTTGGCGCCGATCTCACTGCCGAGCGTGTACACCGGCCTGAGTGTCCCTTCTTCCCGGAGGCCCGTGATCACATCCTGAAAGAAGCACAGCACGCAATGCTCGGCGATGTCGATCGAGCGCACCACGCGCGAAGGCTCGATGAATGCGTCGCGGGCTTCGTCGTATTCGAGGATTGGGTAGGGCTGGGGGCGCATCCGGCCATTATAGGCTTCCGGCCGAAGCTTCGGCCCGATCCTATCGGCCGTCTGCGCGGGCACGTTGATCCTGTTGGCGAACCGGATCCGGACGGCTGGCCCGGTACACGGATCACTCGGATGTTCACGGATGGCACGGAGCCATTCGAGATGTATCCGTATGATCCGTGCTATCCGTGTACCGGGCCAGCCGTCCGGCCTGTTCCGGGGCTCCTGACAACATGCGATCGGGTTCGCCAACAGCATCGCGTCCGATGGCAGTAAGCCATCGGCGTTGTCGGGCCTAGATTCTGGCCGCGGATGACGCGGAAAGAAGCGGGACCATGGCCGGCAGAGCTCCCATTGTTCAAATCCGCGAAATCCGCGGCAAATAAGGTCGCTGACGACTCGTGCCTGCACACTATCGGCCCGCTAGGATCGGCCCGATCCTAGCGGCCCGGTCGCATCCCGGCGCGGCTTCGCTCAGCCTATCCGGTGCAGGTGTTTGTGGAGGGCCGCGTTGAAGTCGTCGAGCCGTTCGAGGTGCGGAGCGTGCCCGGCGTCGGCCACCACGACCTCGCGCACGTCTCCCGCGGCCTGGGTGTATTGCTCCAAAACGGCACGGATCTGACTGACCATGGGTTGGGGCGGGTAGACGTCGGCGCCCGGCCAGCCCGGCACCAGGCCGCGGCTGCCGAGCACAGCCGGGTCCGACGCGGCGTTGTCCGAGACAATGAGGTCATGCGCGCCGCGGATCCACAGGATCGGCGGCTTGCGCGTGAGGCCGGCCAGCTTTCCGACGTCACCGGCGTATTTGGGCGAAAGCGCGTTGGTAGGCCCCCATTCTCCTGGCGCCACGAACGGCCAATGCGGCGAGAGGGTCTTGTCCCCCGGCAGGTCCCGCGGCCCAACGTGCGAGGCGTTCATCGCGAGCACCAGCGCATCTTCGCGGGGCGAGACAAACGGCGGCCTGACGATCAAGGAGCGCAGCACAGCTCGTGGTGAGAACGGGCTCTCGAGGCTCAGGTCGTTGGCCGCCATTCGTCGAATCAATTCGGGATGGCTCAGGCCGCCGCCCGACCCTGCGAAGTCGGGCGCACACGGCGTACCGGCGTTATCGCGCGTGCCGCCAAATCCGTACGGGGAGCCCGGGTCGACCAGCGTGGCGCTCCGGACCCGCCCCGCGTGATCCTGCAGCAAGCGCCAGACGACGTTGCCGCCGAGCGAATGGCCGACCACGTGGGCGTCGGCCAGACCGAGCTGATCCAGCAATGCGACGGCGTCGTCGGCTAGATCGCCGAGCCCGCGCGTTGCGTCGATGGGTTGATCGGGATCGGCATCGCCGAAGCCGCGTTGATCGGGCGCGATACCGCGGAAGCCGGCGGGCAGGGTCGTCAGCACGTCTTCCCACCAGGTGGCCGACGATGTGTTGCCGTGCAGGCAGAGCACCGGCACGCCGCCCGTCGCGCCTGCAAAAAGTACCCGGGTCGTGAGCCGGGGCGTAGTGACCGGCTGCGCCGCGACGCCCGGCAACGCGGGATTGATCACGAAGTCCTCCTCGTCAGGCTATGTCAGGGTTGACATATTTGGCCCGCAACACCGGCTTCATGACCTTGCCGTACGGTGAGTAGGGCAGGGTGTCGAAGACAACGCGCTTGGGGATCTTGTAGCGCGCCAGTCGGCCCTGGCACAGCGCCAGCAGTTCGTCGACACTGGCCTGCGCACCGGGCTTGAGCATGACGATCACCAAACCGACCTCGCCCCATTTGGGATCTGGCTGGCCGATCAGAGCCGCATCGGCCACGGCGGCGTGTTCGCGGAAGACCGCTTCGACCTCGGCGGCGTAGACGTTCTCGCCGCCGCTCGTGATCATGTCCTTGTAGCGACCCACGATCGTGTAGAACCCGTCCGCGTCGCGGCGGGCCGAGTCGCCGGTGTGGAACCAGCCATCGCGGATGGCAGCCGCGGTGGCCAGCGGGTCGCGCCAATAGCCGAGGCAGACATGCGAGCCGCGGATCAACAACTCGCCGGCATCGCCGTCCGCCACGTCTGCCCCCGTCTCCGGGTCGGCCAGACGCATTTCGCTGTGAAGAATGGGCTTGCCGACCGAGCCGACCCTGGTCGCCGACTCCGCGTCGGTCATGCTGTAACAATTGACGCCGACTTCGGTCAGGCCATACCCCTGGCGGAAGGTCACGCCCTTGCGCGCGCGCCAGGCCGCGATCAAAGCCGGCGGACAGGGCGCGCCGCCGCTGATGAAGAAATGCACGTGGCCGAAGTCCGCGGCGTCGAACCCGGGCGTGGCCTGCCACATCTGAAAGAGCGTCGGCACGCCGAGGATGACGGTGCAGCGCTCACTGCAGATCAATTCGAGCGTGGCCTCAGCGTCGAAGCCCTGGCTGAGCACGATCCGGCCGCCGGCGTACAGGATCGGGGTCAGGAAGGCAAAGAGCCCGCCGGCATGAAACAGCGGCGTGAACACAGGCGAGACGTCGTGCTCGGTCAGACCCCAGCTGATCACGGTGTTGATCGCGTTCCACAGGATCTGGCGATGCGGCAGGACGGCGCCCTTGGGGCGCCCGGTCGTGCCCGACGTGTACAGGATGGCGAAGGGCGTCTCGCCGTCGAGCGGCGGCCAGGTCGGCTCGTCGGGTGATGCCGCGGCGAGCAGGTCGGCATAGCGCGGCACGTCCGGGATCGCGGCCTCATCCAGTGCGATAACGATCGGCGTCGGCGCCAGCGCCTGCACCTCGTTGAACGTCTCGAGACAATCAGGCCCGACGATCAGCACACGCGGCGCGCAATCGCCGATGATGTACGCCAGCTCGCGCCCGGTCAGGCGCCAGTTGAGGGGCGTGAAGATCGCGCCGATCTTGGCCAGGCCGTAGAGCAGGTCGAGGAAAGCGACGCTGTTGTAAGCCAGAATCGCGACCCGATCCCCGGTCTGCACGCCCAGCGCCCGCAGGGCATTGGCTGCACGGTTGGCGCGTGTGTTTAGCTCCGCGTAGGCATAGCGGGTGCCGGTGGCGACCTCGAAAAGAGCCTCGCGATCCGGTGTCAGACGGGCTCGCGAACTGAGCAAATCGGCGGCGTGCATCGCGAGCCTCAGGTGCCCACGACGATGCCGCCGTCGACCCGCAACGTGACGCCGGTGATGAACGACGCCTCGTCGGAAGCCAGGAAGGCGTAGGCGTTGGCGATGTCGCGCGGCTCGCCCAGCCGGCCGAGTGGCGTGCGCGCACGCATGCCGTCGAGCACCTTCTCGGGCATGGCGCGCACCATCTCGGTCGCCGTGAACCCCGGCGCGACGGCGTTGACGCGCACCCCGTATCGGCCGAGCTCGCGCGCCCAGACCTTGGTCATGCCGATCACGCCGGCTTTGGTGGCGACGTAGTTGGTCTGGCCGAAGTTGCCGTCTTCGCCGACCACCGAGGACGCGTTCAAGATCACGCCGCTGCCCTGCCGGATCATATAGGGCGCGGCGGCCTGCGTGCAGTTGAACACGCCCTTGAGATTGACCGAGATCACCAGGTCGAACTCGGACTCTCCGAGTTGTTTGACGAGCTGGCCGTCAACCAGTTTGACCAGCTGACCGTCCCGCAGCACGCCGGCGTTATTGACCAGCACGTCGATGTGACCGAAATCGGCGGCCACCGCATCGATCCAGGCGCCCACGGCGGCCCGATCCGCCACGTTGACCCGGTCATAGCGCGCGGTCGGGCCGAGCACGGCCAGGGCTTCCCGGCCGGCGGCTTCATTCAGGTCGCAGA
>JAEURK010000053.1 GCA_016789175.1 Anaerolineales bacterium | reverse complement strand
CACATCCTCGGCCGGCTTGCCGCGCACCGACAGCGACTGGTCGCGCAGCGCAACCTGCGGGTTGTAGCCGGCAGCCGAGAAGCCCATGATGTACGGCCGTCCGGCGACGGCGATCAACAGACCGTTGTAGACGTCGGCCTGTTCGGCCAGATCGAGTGCGAAGGCGTTTTGCGCCGTATCCGGGTTGAAGGCCGAGATCGGCGCACAGGCGCCGTCGGATTGGCGCACACATTGGGTCACCCCGCCGTCGACGCTCGGGTAGGCCGCGCCGAGGATGATCGGTTTGCCAAAGCGCGTCGCCAGCGGCGCAACCTGTGCATCGAGCAGGGCCGAGGCCGCAAACGCCACTTCGGAGACGCTCGCCGCACCCGATGCGCCCAGGGGTGCCCAGGCCTCCAGGCGGATGAAGTCCACTGAATCGAGAAACCCCGGCGGGTTCGGCCAGACGTTTTGCCCGAGCAGGAGCGCGAAGCCGATCCGCCCGCGAAAACGAGCCCGCACCTGCGTGATCAACAGCCGCCAAAACGCGTCGGCGGTCGGCGGGGCTTCAGGCTCGCCCGGCAGGCTCGGCCGTAACCGGTAATCGCCGATGATGAGCGCGGTAGCGCCGGCGCGGTTGGCGGCATCGACCTGCGAGAGGATGTGACGGGTATAGGTCGCGTACCAGGCGTCCCACCAGCCGGGTTGCGCTGTCGGTGCGCCGTTCCAGTACTCGCAATTCCCATAGGGCGTGTAGGCGCAGGTGATCGGATGCAGCGTGGTCTCGACCCCGCGGTCGCGCAGTTGCTGCGCCAGGAGCGCGAGTTCGTCGGCCGGCATCGTCTGGGTTGGATCGTCGCTGTAGAGCGGCGGGTTGAGCGAGACGAGCGCGCTGCGCCGCAGCACCTCGGCCGTGCCGGCGCGCAGGGCGGCGATGTCGGTCGCGAGCTCTTCCGAGGTCGCGATCTGCGACGGGCTCCAGGTATCGCTCAGGCTGACGCCGGCCTGGAAGCCGGGCCGGGCCGGGTACGACGGCAGATCGAGCGCGACCGGCGTTTCCGCGCCGAGCCAGCGCCACTCGTTGACCGCGTTGCGGATCGATTGTGGCAGCAGCGTAAAGGTGAACGACCGGCCACGGGCATTGCCCGGCAGAGCTTCGTCGGCCGCGCCACAGGCGAAGTTACGACAGAAGCGGTATGTGATGCTACCGTTCAGGTCGGTCGGGTTATGCAGCGTGAACCGCCATTGACCGGGCGCGATCGACCACATCGGCACCGGCGGCATCCAATCGGTCGTGAAGAACTGAATGGCGACCACGTCGTCGATCGGCGTGTTGCCGGGCGTGGCCAGATCGAACACCACGGGCTGTGACGGCCCCGTATGCCAGCCGAAACCCGTGTCGGCGCGGGTGTCGTTGCCCCACGGCACGCGATACTCACGCACGCGTCTTGCCCCGACGGCGTCGAGCTCGCCCGACCAGTAGCCGTCGCCGAGGGTGTAGGCGTAGCGCAGGACGGTGCCTTCATAGAGCTGGATTGCCGTCGCAAAGCGCCCGTCTCCAAGCGGATACAGCCGGACGGCGCGGGCGCCGTGGACCGATGAGCCGTTGGTCGTGAACGCAAACGTGTCACCCAGTTGCGCCACGTCGCCGATCAGCCGCGGCGCTGAAGCCGCGTCGGTGCCGACCGGGGGCGTGAAGACGAAGGTTACGCTGACCTGGTTGGGATCCGGCGACGAGAGGTCAAGCACGGCAGTGGCGCCGGCGCTGACGGCCACGCTCGCCTGCAGCGGACGCAAGCGCCCATCCGGCGCCAGCAAGGTGACGCGCTGCAAGCCGGCCGGCACGTTGAAGGCCGTGTACCCGCCATCACCGCCGGTCCAGGCCAGCTGGCCGCCGACCGAGACCAGGATGCCGCTGACCGGCTCGTTGGTGTTGCGGTTGCGCACGGTGCCGCGCACCACGCCCTGCGCGGCATCCGGTGTGCCATCCGACCAGGCCGCGATGATGTCGTCGGCGATCGCGTCCTTCTCGGCCAGCACGACCCGATAGGACACGGCAACGCGGGCGCCCGTGACCTCTTCGGCCGCGGTCGGCCCCGTCCGCAGGTAGCGGTAGCGGATCAGCGATCCTTCCGGCACGACCGCGCTGCCCGACCACACACCGGGCTCTGAGTTGATCAAAGCCACCAGCGTGCGATTGCCGCGCACCGGGTCGAGCAGCACAGCCGCCAGCGTAGTGCTGGCCGGGGTGCTGGCGGCCACATGGGCACGGAAGGTGAGGGTGGTCGTCGGCAGGGGTGCTGCCTCGACCGGGGTCGGCGTGGGGACCGGCGTGGCCAGCTGCAGATCCGGGAATCCGCAGGCCAACGCGGCCAGGACCAACACCAGGCTAACCAGACGAGGAGGTCGAGCAGTGCGACGGGCCATTCGGCGTATTGTACGCGAGCGGGTCGGGACCGCGGTCCGCCGTCCGTGTTCAGATCAGCAGGAGGGCGGCCAGGGCCGCGAGGTAGCCCAGTGCTCCGGTCAGGGTCCCGAGCAAGGCCTGCGGCCGGCGCTCAGTCGGTGAGAAGGCGGCGCCCAGGCCGAGCGCCACGGCTGCGCCGCCCAGGGCGCCGCCGGCCTCGGCCAGCGCCGAGATTGAAGGCGCGTCGGGTTGCACAAAAACGCCAACCAGCGCCACGGTCGCGAGGCCGACGCCGACCAGGCCCGCGAAACGCGCCAGGCTGGCCAGGCGGTCGGCCCGGTTGCGCACCATCGG
>JAEURK010000042.1 GCA_016789175.1 Anaerolineales bacterium | reverse complement strand
GGATGACGGGCGCCCAATCGATCTGGGCGGGCGCGCCGTCGCGCCAGGCGAATCGGTACGGGCCAGCGGGGCGGGCGTCCACAAGGGACGCCCCAACGGACGCCCCAACGAACGCCCCAGCAGACGGCCCAACAGACGGCCAAACAGACGCACCAACGGACGGCCCAACGGACGGCCCAACAGATGGCCCGACAGACGGCCCAGCAGACGGCCCGACAGACGGCCGAACAGACGGCCGAACAGACGCCCCAACGGACTCCAACTCGATGGCGGCCTGGGCCTCGTAACTGACCGACTGACGCACGCCGGCCAGCGCGGCGACCGCGTCGAACAGCCGGCCGAAGCTGCTGCACGGCACGGTCTGAAAGCCGGTCTCAAGCTGGCGGGTCAGAACGCCGCGCTCGACAACGCTCAGGGCCGCGACCGGCGCAAGCGTCGGGTCCCACGGCAGGCCGGCCGCCCAGAGATACGCCAATGCCGTGCGCGCCGGATGCTTGACCGCCGCGTCGCCGCCGGGCAATGGCACGTAGGCCAGGTGCGCGGCGCGCTCGAACCGGGCGTAATCGGCGACGAGCACCTCCCCGCCCCAGATGGCGCCGTTTGCGCCGACAGCTCCGACGGGGCCGGCGGCTCCGACGGAGCCGTAGCCGGTGCCGTCGAAGCTGAAGCCGAGCACGCGCTCGCCCGGCGCCACGCCGTTCTCGGCCATCACCGCGGCGATGTGGGCGTGATGATGCTGGACCTTGATCACGGCGCTGCCGTAGCGCCGCTCCGCCCATTGCGTCGCCAGGTAGCCGGGGTGCAGGTCGGCGACGACGACCTCGGGCGTGATCCGGAATAAGCCGCTGAGATGATCGAGCGCGCGCTCGAAGGCCTGCTCGGTCTCGAGGTTCTCCATATCGCCGATGTGCTGGCTCATGAAGGCCTCGGTGCCGCGCGCCAGACAGAACGTGGCTTTGAGCTCGCCGCCGACGGCCAGCGTCGGCCGAGCGTCGAACGGCAGCCGCACCGGAAACGGCGCGTAGCCGCGCGACCGCCGGATCGGGCTCTCACGGCCCTCAAAGACGCGCATGACCGAATCGTCACAGGGCACGTGGATCGGGCGGTTGTGCAGCAGGATCGCGTCCGCCAGCGCCGGCAATTGCTCAAGCGCGACTTCGTCGTCTTTGATGATCGGCTCGTTCGAGAAGTTGGCCGAGGTCATGACGAGCACAACGGGCGCCGGGTCCGCCAATAGAAGATGGTGCAGCGGCGTGTAGGGCAGCATCACGCCGATCGAGTCGTTGCCAGGCGCAACCCGGGTCGAGAGCGGGCTGTCTTGCGCGGCGCGCAGCAGCACGATCGGGCGCGCGCGCGACTCGAGCAACGCCTGTTCTTCGGCGTCGATGGCGGCGATGGCGCGCGCGGACGCGAGGTCGCGGGCCATCACGGCGAAGGGTTTATCGACCCGGCCCTTGCGCTCGCGCAGTCGACTGAGCGCCGCGTCGGACGCGGCATCGCAGGCCAGGTGAAAACCGCCGAGCCCCTTGACGGCCACGACCGCGCCCTGCCCGAGCAGGGCCTGGGCTTCGCGGAGTGGGTCGCCAGGAGCATCACGCCAGGTTCCGCCCGACCATACGACGAGTTGCAGCCGCGGGCCGCAGGTCGGACACGCGATCGGCTGCGCGTGAAAGCGGCGGTCGATCGGATCGCGGTACTCGCGTTCGCACTCCGGGCAGAGCGCGAACCCGGCCATGGTCGTGAGCGGCCGGTCGTACGGGATATCGCGGATGATCGTGAAGCGCGGACCGCAGTTGGTGCAGTTGATAAAGGGATAGCGGTAGCGACGGTCGGCCGGGTCCAACAGCTCGCGGAGACAATCGTCGCAGACGGCCAGGTCGGGCGAGATCAGGGTGTGTGCGCCGGCCTGGGCCTCGCTCTCGACGATGACGAAGTCGGTGTCGCCCTGGGCCGGCGCCCCAACCACGGCCACGTCGACGATGTGGGCCAGCGGCGGCGGATGGCCGATCAGTTCAGCCTGAAAGGCATCAAGCGCGACGACCGGGCCTTCGAGCTCGATGAACACGCCGCGGCTGTCGTTGCCGACGCGGCCGGCCAGATTGAGCCGGCGCGCGAGGCCGTACACAAACGGTCGAAAGCCGACGCCCTGCACGACGCCGGTCACCCGCAGGTGGCGGCGTTCGCGAATGGTCGATCGAGGATCAAGGGACATCGTCGCTGGTTCGCCAGATCATCACGCGATTGTTGCCCGAGTCGGCGATGGCGAGCAGACCCTTGTGCACGTGCAGACCATACGGCCAGCACAGGGTCTCGGCCGTGACGGCCTTCCAGCCGTTCTCGCCGCTCTTGTCGAAGTCAGGCTGACCGATGACCTGGTCGGCAGGCAGGAATGTACCGCGCTTCGGGCGCGACCGCCAGAAGAGCACGCGGTTGTTGGCCGTGTCGGCCACGGCCAGGGTCTCGCCCTCGAGCACGACGGCGTATGGGAAGCGCAGGCGTTGCGGGCCCTGGGGCCGGTGCGGCAACTCATCAGAGGCCGTGAAAGCGGCCTGCCCGAGCGCCAGATCCGCGGGGCGATCGGCCTCCGGGCGCGGCGCCCAGCCAAGGACGCGGTGGTTGCCGGCGTCGGCGATGTAGAGCACCTCGGCGTCGCCGGCCAGGGCATGCGGCCAGCGGAAGCTGGATCCGCTCACCGCGCCGTTGCGGTTTTCGGACCGGTCGCCCGGCGTGTCCTGCCCGAGCAACACGTCGGGCGCGCGGCCGGGCTCGGGCACACCGCGCCACCCGAGCACGCGCCGGTTGCCGGTGTCGGCGACCCAGAACCAGCCGCCGATATAGGCCAGGCCGAAGGGCCAGTAGAAGCTGAGCGCTGTCGCCTCGCCGCCGCTGTTCTCACGGACCTCATTAAAGTCGGGCTGACCGAGGACCGCGTCGGGCGGTTGGTCCGAGCGTTGCGGAACCGTGTTCCAGATCAGGATGCGGTGGTGCCAGGCGTCGCACCCGAACAAGCGGCCCTCGATCACGGCCACGCCGGTCGGCAGGTTGAGGCCGTTGGCGGGGCCGCGGCCGCCGGCCGCCGGACCCTCGCGTGAAAAGTCCGCCTGGCCGAGCACCACGTCCGCAGACGCATGGTCTTCACCCGGCAGACCGTGCCAGATCAGCACACGATGGTTGCCGGTGTCGGCCGCGATCAGGACGTCGTCGTTGAGGAACACGCCGCGGGGCGCGTACAGGGTTGTGGCCGCGGGTTGCGCATCGGGCAGCGCCAGGCCGCCACGCGCCGGTGCACCGATCCAGCGGACCGGCTTCACCGGCCGTCCACCCGAACAAAGACCCGACCGTCGCGCACCTGCAACGGCAGCGGTTCGAGCTGCGCTTCGGGCGCGGTCAGGCATTCGCCGGTCTTCGCGTCGAAACAAAAGCCGTGCCACGGGCACGTGACGGTGCCGCCGGTCGGGTCGATCAGGCCGCCGTCGATGGGCAGGCCCTGATGCGCGCACTGGTTGTGGAAGGCGCTCAGCGTCTCTCCGATGCGAAAGATCACGACGCTGCGCTCGCCGGCCGGGCCGTCGAGCGCCAGCCGGAAGCCGCGGCTGGGCGAGACCTCGCTGGCCAACGGTCCTTCGACCCATCCGGTCGCGGTCGGCGCGGCGAACAGCGAGTCGAGCGGAATGAGATCCGGCTCGGGCTCGGCCAGCTCAACCCGCGCGATCTCGGGCACCTGGGCCTTGAGCGCCTCGGTGACGCTGTCGCGCAGCGTGACGGCCGAGAGCGAGCAGCCCTGGCAGGCGCCGCTCAGGCGCACGACCGCCGTGTCGCCCTCGAGACGCACCAGCTCGACGTCGCCGCCATGTGACTGCACATAGGGCTTGACTGTTTCGAGCGCGCGCGTCGCCCGCGTGAGCGGATCGGCGCGCAGGATGCCGTGCATGGTCAGCAGGGCCCGAATCTCGGGCGCGTCGACCATGTCGAACAGCAACTCCTTGCCGCGCGGGTCGGCCTTGAGCGCGCGCACCATCCGGGTCAACGCGAGCTTATGAAAGGCCTCGATCGCGTCCTTCAAGTCCGTGGCTCGGGCTTTGGCCGGCTCGTCCAACCCCGCGATGGCCGCGATGGCCTCATCGACGCGGCGGGCGAGTGTCTCGAAATCGCTGGTGTCGGCAGTGGGTTTCGGGATGATCATAGGTGTCGACTCACTCAAATGCAGCGGCCTGTTCCAGGGCCTCTTCGGCCTTAAGGCACAACAGATCGCCGAAACCCTGTTTGGCCAGAGCGACCAGCATGACGCTGATCGGCCCACCGTCGACCGGACGGGCCATGCGGGTGCTCAGGGCTTCGAGCACGAAGCAAGCGCCGGCCGGATTGTCGAGCAGAAAGTCCTGAAACAGCGCGTCGACGAACTGCCGGACCTCCCCGCCCGCGCCTTCGGCGCGAAGTCGGTCGAGCGCGGGTACCGCTCCGGCGTTGCGCTGCACCAACCGCTCGGTGAAGCGTTCAACGGCCGTCAGCAGCAAGAAGTCGAATTGTTGTTGGGCGTGCGGCTCCATGCTTACGCGCCCTCGACGGCGTTCGAGCTGGATGAAGGCTCGGCAATCTGCGCCTCGATATCGTCGAGCACGCCCTGCACGGCGGCGGCCGAATCCAACTCGGCCTGGGCCGTGAAGGCGGCGCGCGCCTCCTCCAGGATCGGCACGGCCCGGGCGAAGTCGCCGAGGTGGGCCAGCGCATTACCCTGCGAAGCCAGCACCCGGGCACGACCCAGCGGGTCGTCATCGCCGCGCACCGCCAGGATCTCGTCGTAAAGCCGAATGGCTTCTTCCAGATTGTCGAGCGGATGCGCCGAGGGCAGGTACTGCAAAGCGTTCGCCAGGTTGAGCTGCGCGCCCGCCCAGCGCTCGGGATGGGTCTCGCGGGTGTAGACCTTGAGCGCCTCGCGCAAGGAACCGACCGCAACGCCCATGCGCAACGCGTCGCCGGCCTCGGTCATGGGCATCGCCAGGTAGGCCAGCGCCAGATTGTTGTGGGCCAGGGCGAACAACTCAGGATGGCTCTCACGTCGGAACACCCGCACGGCCTGCTGGTAACACTTGACGGCCTCGAGCAGCGCGCCGCGCCCGCCCTGGGCCAGCTCGTGATATGTCATGCCCAGTGTCAGCCACAGCTCGGCGCGGGTTTCGTCGAGACCCGAGCCCTCGAGCGCGTCGATGGCGCGTTTGTAGAGGGGGATGATCCGCGGACCGACGCCTTCAGACTCGCGCAGGGTGTGCGCGATCGTGCCGTAGGCCTGGCCGGCCAACAGCGGCGAGACCGGAGCCGCCGCCTCAGCGGCCTGCTCGAGCAGCGGGAGCGCGTCGCCCGGCGCACCGGCCTCGAGATGCTGAGCCGCCTGCGCGATCAGCCACAAACCGCGCACCTCGCCCGTCAGCGCATCGCCGGACGGCAGCGCGCTGATGTAGCCCAGCGTATAGGCCACAATATGCAGCAGGGCCAGCAGGTCGCCCTCGAGTGTCGCCGCAAGCTCCTGGTAAGCAGCCGGATCGGATTGCAGGACAAAGCGGTTGTAAGCGGCCACTGACCCGCTCCGGCCGGCCAACGCCCCGAACGCGGCGACGCTGTCACCGATCAGGGCCGCGTCGTAGAAGAAGAGGCCTTCGGGCCACTCGGTCGGGAGACGGCCCCGCAGCAAGTCGTCGCGCACAGCCTCGGCGCCCGGAACGTCCGGCAGCACCAGGTATCCGACGGGTAACGGAAAGATGCCGATCGGTTGTGGTCGGAGGAGATCCTGCATGAATGCTTTTGCCTCAAAAGCCCGTCGGTCCCGCTGAGAGATCGCGTCGCGCGCTGCGCTCGATCCAGTGCGCGGCGACCTCGGCCTGACGACGGGTTGGATAGGTCTGGATCCGGTGGCGGATCACTTCATCCCAGTAGAACACGTCGAGCACGACGACCCACTCGCCCCGCTCGCGCACAACGAAAGCCTGAGCCGTAATGGCGTCGCCGGCGGGGCGGGCAGGCTCGTCGGTCATCGGCTACGTTTCTGCTACGGACATCAATGCCACCCGAAGCGCGCCGCGCTCGCCGTCCCAGAAGGCGGCGTGTCGGCCCGCGGGCAGATCACGCTCGACGATGCCCTGCAATACGACGCTGCGATCGCCCTGCGGATTGCGCTGCTTGAGGAGCAGCCCGCCGGCGGCCGGGCCGCGCACCGGCAGCAGCCACAGCTCCGGGCCGCGGGAGAGCGCCACCAGGGTGTCAGCCGGGAAGAAGCGCTGTGCGACCTCGGCGCTGAGACGCAGCGAGCCCTGGGGTGTGATCTCGATCTGGAGCGCCTTGCCGTCAGTCATGCAACCCATCAAACTCCGAAACAAGCCTTTGCGCCAGCGATTCCATTGTAGCAGCCACGGGGGCCGAGAGATCCGCGCCGGGCGCGAAATCGCTGCCCTCGATCAGATAGACCGTGATGTCCTTGGGGTACTCGTCTTTGAGCAGCCAGCGCCCGAAGGCCAGGGCATGGTCCCATCGGAAGGCATGCTGGTGCAGGCCGGTCAACGGCGGCAGATCTTCGAGCTCGGAGCCCGGCACCTTGAACAACGCGCCGGGCTGAGCGCCGGTGCGGCTGGCGTCGATCAGGATAACGCGGTCCATGCCGCGCATGCGAAAGGCCACGTCCATCCCGGCTGTGCCGCCGTCGGCGATCTGGATGCCCTCGGGCAGCCCGATCTCCCACAGGCGCCGGATGAGATATGGGCCGACACCGTCGTCGCCGCGCAGTAGATTCCCGCAACCGATGATCAGCACCATATGGATTGGGCGAAAACCGCAGAACACACACACCGGGCCAATGGCCCGGTGTGTGTGTTCTGCGGTTTTCGCGGATCAGGATTTCAGCACACGCCGCCGATTTGGAACTTGGTGAGTTCCTTGCCGGTCTTGCCGTCGTAAGCATGCACGGTGCAGACCAGACAGGAGTCGAAGCTGCGGGCCACGTGGCCAAGCTCGACCGGGTCCTTGGTGTCGGCGATGGTGGTGCCGACGAAGGCCCGCTCCATCGTGCCGGCGACGTCGGCCGAGTCGCGCGGGCCGATGTTCCAGGCGGTCGGGGTGATGACCTGGTAGTTCTCGATCTTGCCGTCCTTGAGCACGATCCAATCGGAGAGCGCGCCGCGGGCGGCCTCGGTCGAGCCGAAACCCTTGCCCTCGGTCAGCTCGGCCGGCTTGATGTAGAACTTCTCCTGCAGCTTGATATCGCCCAGCCACTTGCGCACCAGCTTGTAGTATTTGGCGGCCTCGTGCATGCGCGACATGACGCGCACGAAGATGCTCGGCCCGACTGTGTTGATCGCGTCGAGGAACATGCCGTCGCCATCCTGCCAGCCGGCCGCGCCGGGCTTGCCGGCCATCACCTGGCGGGCCAGCGGCCCGACCTCGACCGGCAGCGAGCCAACGCCCGGGATCTCATAGCGCGGGGCCTTGGCCCAGGTGTACTTACCCTGCTTGCGGCCCAGCTCGGGATCGACCGGCACGGTGCGGCCCTCGAACGGATGCAGCGAAGCCGCTCCTTCGTAGAACGAGTGGGTGTGGTCCTCGCGGACGTTGGCCTGGTCGAACTCGTAGAATTGGCCCTTGGCGTACAGGCCCGAGCGCTCGATCAGGGCGGCGTTGCGGCCCTCGATCGTCGGGTGATCGTACAGCTCGGGGTTGAAGTAGGTGCCGGTGGCCAGGAAGTTGCCATAGCCGCCGCCGAACTTGTCGAGCCCGATCTCCTTGGCGAAACGCATGAAGAAGCCACAGTCGGAGTTGTAGTGGCCCTGGCTCTCGTGCATCCAGGTCTCGAGGTCCGCCCAGGTCTTGCACTCGAGATAGCGATCGACCGAGCCGCCCAGCCAGACCTTCTCGAGCCAGGTGTCCTTCCAGTAGTCGAGGATCGCGATCGAGCGCGTGACGTCGGAGAGCGTCGGGCCGCACATCACGCCGCCGGGGATCATGAAGCTCGAGTGCGGCCACTGCCCGCCGAAGATCGCGTAGATCTCGGCCGGCTTGGCCGACACCGTCACGCCGGGCTCATAACTTGTGCCCACAAAGGGCGCGAAGCGGCGCACGGCCTCGTCGTAGCCGTTGGCTTTGGCGTAGTTCTTGTTGGTCAGGTCGATCGCGAATAGCGCGTAGAACCAGCGCGGAATGCTGAGCAGCGTCTCGCTGGCCTGGGCGATATTGCGCACCAGGGTGGCGTTGTGCGGCACCTCGGTCTTCCAGGCCGTGTCGAGGGCGTAGACCGACTTGTACAGGTGGCTGCCGCCGCAGATCCCGCAGATGCGGGGCGTGACGATCAGGCCGGCCTGCGGGTCCTTGCCCTTGAGGATGATCTCGAAGCCGCGGAACATGGCAGCTTCGGTGTGCGCGGCTGTGACGACGCCGTCGTCGATGCGGACGCGGACGTCGAGGTCGCCCTCCACGCGCCCGAGCGGGCTGACGTGGAGGTCAAGTGTTTTGGCGTTGATCGGATGGGCAACAGCGGTCATCGTATGGTCTCCGCAGCATGAACCTTGAGCGCGTAACGGTCAGACGACGAACATGTCTTCCTTGGACCATTGCGGCGCCGCGATCCGGGCGGCGGCGGCGTGGGCCATGTATGTGACGTGATCGGTGCCGGTCGGCACTTCCTTCGGGACCGACCCCGAGATCTTCTGGGTCTTGAAGACCGTGCCGGGGCGCAGATCGAAGAACGGGAACTCGGGCTCGGTGCAGCCGGTGCAGGGCATGCCGGCGCGGGTCTTGGACGACTGGCGATTCCACAGGATGCGATTGCAGGGCGAGTGGGTCACCGGACCGCGGCAGCCGAACTCGTAGAACAGGCAACCCTTGCGCGTGCCCTGACCGAACTCGGTGGTCGATTGCTTGTACTCGAAATACTGGACGCGCGTGCAGCCGGTCTGCGTGAAGGTCTTGAAGAACGTGGCCGGGCGCTGCAGATCGTCGAGGGCGATGTCGCCGGCCCGGCCGCTGGCGAGCGCGACCAGGATCTGGGTGATCCAATCGGGGTGCGCGGGGCAGCCCGGGATGTTGACCACCGGCAACCCGAGCTTCGACTTGAAGCCCGACCCCAGGAAGCCGCCGTGGGCACGCTTGAGGTACTGCAGGCCGACCGAGTCGCTTGGGTTGGGGTCGGCCGCGGGGATGCCACCCCAGCAAGCACAATCGCCGATGGCGACGACGATCGTGGCCTGGGCGGCCAGCTCGGCCACCCAATCCTGCATCGGGCGACCGCAGAACATGTTGAAGCGGCCGGTGCCGTGTGGCGCGCGGATGACCGAGCCCTCGAAGACGAAGATGTCGAGCGGGATCTTGCCGCTGACGCAGTCGCGCATCATCTCCGTGACGGCATCGCCCAGCTCGAGGCCCAGCGACGGATGCCACAACACGTTGATTCCGAAGTCGGTCACCAGGTCGACCGCGCTTGGCTCCTCGGCGTTGAGGAAGGACATGGTATTGCCGCTACAGGCCCCGCCCTGCAGCCAAAGGACATTCGTCATGCGAGCCTCCTGATAGATGAAGTCACGGGTGACTTCGATTCCTAACGAAAGTGCTTGCCGAAACGCTTGGCGAACTCGATCATGAAGCCGAGCGCGCGCTGGATATCCGGATCCCCAAGGGCCCGGAAGAGATCCAGCCGCCCGGCCGGCGTGGCCTTTGCGACCTGCTCGTCGTAGGTTTCAACCAGGGCCTTGCCGGCCTCGCCGACGATGCCCACGGTCTTAGGCGCAAACACGCCCGAACTCATGAGCGCCTCGAATTCCGGCGAACCCAGGATCACCTCGAGCCGCTCAGCGACATCAAACAGACGAGGCAAGGAGCGCGTTACCCGCGGCAGAATCTGCACCAGGGTCGGAAGCGCCTCGCGCAGCCCCGCCAAAACCTGTAACGACTGTTCGAATGTGGCCACGGTGGCGGCCTGATCGGTGCCGACAACATCGCGCACGCCGCCGGCCACACTTTCGATGATCGTGTCGCTTCGGCGCAACAGCCCATCGGCCGATTCGGCCGCCAAAGCCAGCACCCCGGCATGGTTGAGCACACTGTCGATCGCGGCCGACGTCTCGGGTTCGTTGAGCCGGGTCGCCAGACGTGTCAGCTGCGGCAAAGAGCGACTGAGCTCGGGCAAGGCCTCGAGCACGGCCGGCAGGCTCTGACCAAGCTGGTTCAGCGTCGTTTCAAGGTCGAGGTTTTGGGGCGCAGCCTGTCGGAGATCGTGCACGCCCTCGCGGGCGCTTTCGATAATCGTGTCGCTGCGGCGCAACAGGCCGTCGAGCGAGTTGACGCTCAAGGCGATCACGTCGAGACGGTCGAGGATTTCGTTGAGGGCCGCCGCTGTGGCGGGATCATCCAGTCGTTGGCGGAGCCGATCGGCCCCGCTGGTTGCAAGCGCTACGCCATTCGAGGTGCTCATGAAGCTCTCGTTGCTGAACGGGTTCGCGGTTCGTTGCTCAGGCGACAGCGTGCGTCGCCGATCAGGTTGGGTCAATTGTATTAATCGGACCAAGTCGGTTCAATAGCATGAACACGCCATTTTGCAGGCGAAAGCTGTGATTTTGTTCACAAGGTGTCGTGGCGTAGTCCACAAGGATTAGGCGACGTGAACGAGCTGGTCGGCTTGACCGCCTAGCTCATTGCCGTCATCGCATCGCCTGCTCAGCGCGACTGTATCAGGAGGACGAACTCGGCCCGCGATCGGGCAGGATCAAGCCGGCGGCCAGAGCGTTTCGCACCAGATCGGCCTGGTTGTGGGCATGCAGTTTCTGCATGACGTTGGCGCGATGCCGGTTGGCCGTGTGCGGGCTGATACTGAGCGAGCGCGCGACCTGGCTGGTGGTCTGACCATCGCAGATCAGCTGCAGGACCTCGCGCTCGCGCTGGGTCAATCCGCCGCTGGCCTGGGCCGAGGCCAGGTCCAGCCGCTCGCGATCGATGCCGGCGCCGATGTAGATCTCATCGGCCGAGATACGCTGGAGGGCTTCGAAGAGCGCCTCATCCTCCATGGCCTGCTTGAGCATATAGCCGCGCGCGCCGTCTTGCAGCGCCTGAGCGACCAGGGCCAGGTCGTCGTACATCGAGAGAATGAGCACCTTGATGCCGGGCTGGCGCCCGGAGAGCCGGCGCAACGTCTCCAGGCCGTTGACACGCGGCATCTGCATGTCGAGGATCATGACGCCGGTGCGGATGCGCTCGGCCCAGGCCATGGCCTCATCCCCATTGGACGCCTCCGCCACGACCTGGTAACGGCCGTCGAGGCGCAGCAAGGCGGCGATGCCGCGGCGGACGACGCTGTGGTCGTCGACGACGATGACCGGCAGAGGTTGCCCTCCCTGGTGAAGCTGGGTCTCAACCGCGCTCATGTGCTCCCTTTGCCCGAGGTTGAGGCCAGCGGGATGTTGACTATCACGCGAGTACCGGCCCCCGGCGATGACACGATGTCAACCACGCCGCCCAATGTGGTGGCCCGCTCCTGCATCCCGAGCAGACCCAGGGTCTTACGAGTCAGATGTTGACGGTCGAAGCCCTGGCCGTCGTCGGTGACCGTAACCGTGGCCCGAGCATCCGAGATCATCACATCGACCGAGACCCGCCCGGCAGCCGCGTGTCTTCCCACGTTGGTCAGCGCCTCCTGGACGATCCGATACAAGGCCAGCTCGACCGCCGTCGGGAGTCGCCGTTCATGATCCGTCCGCTCGTCCGCCGCAGCGATGGCCGCGTCCAACCCGGCCCGTTCGGCGAAATCGTTGACTAACGCCGACAGCGCGGCCTTGAGCCCGAGCTGGTCGAGCGCCGGCGGGCGCAGCGCGGTGGCCAGGGTCTGCAAGCGGCGGGCCGCGCCGTTGACCTCCTGGTTCACCTCCTGGATATCGGCCTGTAGCTCGATATTCTGCTGACCGGCCTTGCGCGCCAACGCCTGCAGCGCGAGTTTAACGCCGATCAGGGCCTGGCCGGCCTCATCGTGCAACTCGAGCGAAATCCGACGCCGCTCTTCCTCAAGTAGCTCGACATACTGGGCTGAGAGCGCCTGAAACTGACCGCGCTGCGTCTCGAGCTCGGCCAGCAGGCGCGCATTGTAGATCGCGACGCCGGCGACGTTGGCGAGCGACTGCAGGAACTCCACGTCCGACCAGGTAAAGGGCTGGCGACCGTCGCCTTTGTTGAGCACCTGGAAGAACCCGAGCACCTGTTCATTTGCCCCGAGGATCGGGACGCACACCGCATTGCGCAGGTCATAGTCCGCGCGCAGCCGGGCATCGGCGAGCGGATCGTCGCGATAGGTGTTGGTCAGGTATGGGCACTCGTAGGACCAGACCCAGCCGGCCAGGCCTTCGTCGCGGGCCCAGGCGGCCGCATACGGGCGCCAGCCCTGTTTGTGCCAAAACCCGTTGGCCACCAACCGGGCCGGCTCAGGCTCGCTCCGCAGCAAACCCGCAAAACCGGCCTGCGCGCCGAGGAATCCGGCGGCATGCTCGACCAGTTTGCGCAGCAAGGCCTCCGGGTCGAGCGCGCGGTTGATCGCCGCGTTCATGACGAACAGGTTGCCGAGCGCGCTCGACCAACGTGCCATGCCCTCCATCAGGACGGCGCGTTCAAACGCCACGGTCATCTGCAGGACCAGGGCCTGCGCGAAAGCCACGTCGTGCTCGCTGAAAGGGCTCGGGCCGCGGCGGTTGTGGAACTCCACCACCCCGCTCACGCGCGACTGATGGTTCAGCATCGGCACGGCCAGAATCGAACGGCAGGCAAAGCGCGAACGGTGCGCCGGCGACACGACCGGGTCGTGTTCGGGGTCCAAAGCGAGATAAGGACGACGATTCTTGAGTACCCAACCGGCGACGTCCTGGCCGGGCGCGTAGTGCAGGTCGAGTGGCACGATCGACCCGTCGCTGAAGCCATGCGCGAATTGCACGGCTTCGTCGCGGGTCAGGCCGATCAGCACCCGTTCGGACGAAAGCAAACGCGCGAGCTGGGGGGCCAATCGCGCGCTGAGCTGAGCCGTATCGAGTTCATCGACGCCGATCCGGGCGACAGCCTGCAACGCGGCCTGCTCATGGGCCGAGCGGCGCAGTTCACGCCGGAGGTTTTCTTCGACCTCCGTCGTCACCGGGGTGGCGATCAACGACTGCGGTTCAGGCATGCCGAGGATTCTAACCTTCGACCTGACAGGTCGACTCGTGTTTTTCGGGAAAACAAGCCTGTTCAAAAACCCTGTTCAATAATTCCGGGCGGAATTTCTAACCTTGAGACCGCGAGGCAAGACGCGCGGCGCGCTGCTCGGCCAGGAAAGCGATCCATTCGGTCAGGCCGCGCCCGGTTTTGGCCGAGGTCTCGAACACGCGCAGACCCGGCCGCATCGTCTCGAGGTTGGCGTAGGCCGCGGCCCGATCGAACTCGACGGCCTCGGCCAGATCGATCTTGGTGATCATGGCCACGTCCGATGAGTTGAACATCGACGGGTACTTGAGTGGTTTGTCCTCGCCCTCGGTGACCGAGAGCAGCACGACCCGCAGATCTTCGCCCAGATCGTAGCTCGACGGACAGACCAGGTTGCCGACGTTTTCGATGAAGAGGAAGTCCAGATCGTTGAGGTCCCACCCGCTCCGCGCGAGGTGGCTCTCGATCATATCTGCCTCGAGGTGGCAATTGCCGCCGGTGACGATCTGGCGGACTGGCGCGCCGCTCCGCGCCAGTCGATGGGCGTCGTTCTCAGTCGCCAGGTCTCCGACCAGGGCCGCGACTCGCTGCCCCTGCTCCCGCATCTGCTTAAGGGTGGCCTCGAGCAGCGCGGTCTTTCCGGTGCCGGGGCTCGAAACCCAGTTGAGCGTAAACACACCCGCGGCCTGGAAACGCGCGCGCAGCCCTTCGGCCAACAGGTCATTCTTCTCGAGCACGCCTTTTCGGATCTCAAGCAGACGGGGCTTCATTCGCGCGCTCCTCATTGTTCTCGACGACTTCCACCGATGCGATCTGCAGATCGCGCCCGGCGCTCAGTTGAGCGCACACCGCGCCGCACTCCGGGCAGCGGTACCAGTGCGGGGCCACCGGGCTGACATCGTGGCCGCAGGCCGCGCAAAACGCACGCGCCGCAACCGACTCGATCTGGAGTTTGGCACCGGCCAGGCGCGTGTCGGCCGTAGCGATGTCGAAACAAAACAAGAGTGAGTCGGCCTCCACGCCCGAAAGCACCCCCAGCTGGAGATTGACCGCGGTCACCCGCAGGTCGGGCTGGCTGGCCAGGGCCTCTTCGACCGTCTCGATCAAACTGTGAGCAATGGAAAGTTCGTGCATGCCGGGGTCCGGGCGGGATTGTATCGCAGAAAGGCTGCCACGGTATCATTCGGCCCATGACGAAACAGATCGCGCGCAAGGGCTTGAGCCGCCGCACTCGGTTGATCGTGGCCGGCGTCGTGATGGCGCTTGGCGTCGGGTTGATCGCGTTCTTTGGCACCCGCGCATGGCAGAGCTGGAACAGATTCCAGTACATGCGAGCTGAAGGGTTGGATACGGGCACCGCCAGCGTCGACGCGATTCGTCCGTGGATGACGATCCGGTTTGTGGCTGTGGCCTATGCCGTGCCGGAGGAATACCTGCACAGCGCGCTCGACATCCCGTTTGTCGAACGCAAGAGCGACACGACCCTCGGCGAATTGAACCGGATTTTCGATCGGGGTTTCGCAGAAGACGGCCAGGAGCTGGCCGTGGTGGCAACCATCCGTGCGACGATCGAGGCCTATCGCGCCTACCCGGTCGTGACCGGTTTGCGTGACGTGCGAGCCTGGATGAGCGTGCGCTATATCGCCAATAGCACCGGCGTGCCGGAGGATTATCTCGTGTCAGGGTTGGGCCTGGAGGGCGATCTCAGCGCGGCGATGCCGCTCGATCTCCTGGCAGAACGCGAACAGATCGAGGGTGGCCCGCGAGCGCTCGAAGCCAAGGTGCGAACCCTCCTGGACGCCTACACCCCGACGATCAACCCATGAGCCTGACCGACATCAGCGACCAGGTCTTGACCCTGGTGATCACCTACGGGGCCGTGACGCTGGCGGTCGTGGTCTTTCTGGCCGCCGTCGGCGTGCCGTTCCCAAGCTCGTTGTTCGTGATCGCCGGCGGCGCGTTCGTGCAGCAAGGCGTGCTCGAGCCGGCGCCGGCCATTTTGTGGACCCTGGTCGGCGCCGTGGTGGGCGATCTCCTCAGCTTTGGCCTGGGCCGCTGGATGGGTCAGGCGGCGCGGACGCGGTTCGGCGGCACGGCCGCCTGGCAACAGAGCGAACGCCAGTTCGCCCGGTACGGGGCCGCGGCCATTTACCTGACGCGGTGGCTCTTGACCCCACTGGCGATCCCCGTCAACCTCATCGCCGGCAGCAGCGACTACCGATTGGCCCACTTCGGCGGGAACGTCGCGGCCGGCGAGTTGACCTGGATCCTCCTATATGGAGCCCTCGGCTACGCCTTCGGCAGCCAGTGGGAATTGATCAGCGACTTCGTCAGCAACTTCAGCGGTGTGCTGGTCGGCGTCGTGCTGGTCATCGGCGCCGGGATCGCGCTGGTGCGCTGGGTGCGGCGCGGCGACTCCTGAGCCTCATCCCACCCATCAGCCGATCAGGCAGCCGCTTCTCGATCGTGGAACAACGCGCGTTTTGCCTCTTTTGTGGACGCATTATCGGGAATGCGGATCGCTCGCGGGAATACGATTCGGATCGCCACTCCGCAGGTGTCCAGCGGGGCCTAGCGCGGAATTCGCGGTAATGGAAATGGTCGTCTCGAACAGGCTGCGCGCGCCCCGCTCCTCCTCTTGACAAAATCGAACGCATGTTCTATTCTTGCCGCATCCCACGCCACTGGGGGCTTTTACCAAGCATTAAGGCTCCACAGGTGCGCTTCTCACGCAGATGGGCGATATCAAGGGAACGGGTGTCATTCGCGGGACGGTGACTCGATACCCGAGTGGGACAGTGAATCACGTTATGTATCCTGGTCTTCAGCAGTATCGGGTGCAGTCAGTCGAAAGCGCGAGCCCAGTCCGGCTGGTTGTGATGGCCCTGGACGCGGCCCTGGTCTCCTGTGAGAAGCACGATCTCGCGCGTGGGACGCATGTCGTCAGCACGCTGCGGGATGCGCTGAACTTCGATGAGAAGGATGCGGCGATGGGCTTCTTCCGGCTTTACCAGTGGGTGCTGGAATGCATGCGGCACGGCGACTGGGCCGAAGCGACCAAAATCCTGCGCGAATTGCGCGAAGCCTGGTCCGCGGTGGAACGGCGTGTGAACACCGTGAACATGCCCGACACCATGGTGGCGATCTCGGGGTAAGCGAAAAGGGAACCACGAGCAATGCGCACAACGACACCCAAGAGTGACAAGGCCCGCGCCTTTCAGGTCAAGACCGAGGAGCAGAAGATCCGGTGGGAGCGCGACCCCGCCGGCAGCCTGGTGATCCGAGATTCCTCGACCGGTAAGGTGTTGAAGGTCGTTCGCAGCCTGTTTGAGCTGTTTCGCCGGAACTGAACGGCCGCTCCAAACCGAACTTTAGGCGTTTCATTGCATTTTTAGCGTCAGTTCACAACCCATTTACTGACCCCCGCCCGCCTCCGATGCTAACGTGAGATCGGAGACGGGCATCATGTTTTCCTCGTCGGATCGTTACGACCTAACTTCATTGTTGAGCGGGCAATCGCTCTCGGGCGCGACCAGTCTCTTGGGCGCGTCGAGCGCATCGCCGTTGACGGCAGGCCAGGACACCTCGGGCCTGTTTCAGATGCTCCTGGCGCAGATGCTGATCAAGCTCCTGGATCGGCTCGAAGCGCAGGTGCCGTCGATGACGAGCAACCTGTTCGCCTCGGACGCAGCCTCCGGTGCGTTGACCAACGCCGCGACCACAACGACCAGCCCGACCCCCAGCGTCAGTGCTATCCGCTCGGCGTACGGCGTCACGGGGTCGACCGGCGTTGAAGCGTCAGCGACCGGGGTCAAGGCCATTGCCGACTTCCCCCGCCCGGCCGGGGACAACGGCCGCGGGCTGCATTGGATCCCGACGGTCAGCCAATCGGCCGATGCCGTCGACCGCTTTGTGGCCGAGGCCAAGGCCATGAACATCAAATGGGTGACCTTCTTGAATGAAGGCACCAACATCGGCGCCAACGATTACCTCGTCAAACAGCTGACGGCCGCCGGCATCGAGCCCGTCATGCGCGTGTACACCGAGGGCGTCAAGACCATCGATGGCGACCTGGGTGCCACCGTCAAGCACTTCAAGGCGCTCGGCGTCGATTACTTCCAACTCTACAACGAACCTAACCATGTCGTTGAAAACGCCGGACAGGCCCCCAGCGTCGATCGCTACCTCGACGCCTGGATCCCGGCGGCCAAAGCCGTGATCGCGAACGGCGGCCTGCCCGGGTTCGGGGCGCTCGGGCCGGCGGGCGAGGCCGACGACCTCCAGTTTCTGGCCGACTCGGTCGAGGGGCTCAAGGCGCGCGGCGAGGTCGACCTGCTCGACACGGCCTGGCTCGCGATCCACAACTACCAGGGTGATCTGGCGCTCGACGATGTCCGCGGCTACAGCCGCTATTCGGCTTATGCCGACGTGCTGCGCGAAACGCTCGGGCGGGTGCTGCCCATGGTCAGCACCGAGGGCGGCGGGTTTGTGCGCACCGAATCCGATGAAGCCCGGCGCACGCAAGCCGTCCTGGGCGCCTATCAGCATGTGGCTTCGGCCGGCGCGCCCGATTACCTCTTCAATTACACGTACTGGGTCATCGCCAACGCCGAAGGCGGCGGTCATGATCCAGCCTGGGAGTGGCAGGCACTCTTCCAAAATGGGCATACGAGCGATCTGGTGGAAGCGCTCAAGCGTGGTTGATTGCTGATTTCTGATTGAGAGCCAATCAGAAATCAGCAATGAAAGGCTTCTGACATGAGCTTTTGGGACACCTTACGAATCGGGGCCAGCGCGTTGAACGCGCAACGGCTGCGGATGGACATCATCTCGAACAACGTGGCGAACGCCGAGACCACGCGCACCGAGGAAGGCGGCCCATACCGGCGTCAGGACGTGGTGTTCAGCACCCGAGACGACAAGGAAAGCCGTTTCCTGCCCGAACTGGTGCGCGCGGCGCACGCCCGCAACGGCGAGGCGCAGACGGTCGGGATCGCGGGAGTCGACGGTCGCCTGGAGGGCGTGCGGGTCGCGGGTGTGGTGACCGACACGACCACCGAGGGCCCGCGGGTCTACGACCCCACCCACCCCGATGCCGACGCCGAAGGCTTCGTGCAGTACCCGAACGTCAACATCGTCACCGAGATGACCAACCTGCTCTCGGCGACCCGCTCCTATGAAGCCGCGATGCAGGTCGTCGAAGCCGCCAAGCGCATGGCGCTGCGGGCGCTAGAGATTGGAAGAAGTTGAAACCAGTGGGTAAGCGGGTGAGCTGGAGATTGGGTGATTGAACCCGATCACCCATCGCCCACGCACCCCATCGAAAGACCGCTATGCCTATTTCACCTATTTCCGCCAGCCCATTGCCGCTGACGCCGTCGGGCGGCAAGACGACCGGGCCGCAGAGCGCGGTCGACCAACTCGGCAAGACGTTCGGCCAGGCACTTGACTCGCTCAACACGCAACAGGCCTCCAGCGACCAATTGATCCAACAGCTGGCCGCCGGCGAGAACGTCGACGTGCACAACGTCATGATCGCGGCCGAGCAAACCGATGTCGCCTTCCGAATCGCGATCGCCATGCGCGATCAGCTGGTGCAGGCGTATCAGGAAATGATGCGGATGCAAATCTGATCAATTGCGATCGGCGATTGGCGGTCGATGACCGCCAGGAGCGAATCGCCGTTTTCAAATCAGAAATCGCGAATCACAAATGTTCATTCAGCTTCGTGACCAATCCCTCAAGTTCTGGGCCGCGCAAGGGCGAACGCAGCGCATCGCCTTGATCGCGCTGGTCGTCGCCGGCGCGGCCGCGATCGTGGCCTTCGTTGTGTGGGCCTCGACGCCGCAATACGTGACGGCCTTCAGCGGCCTGACCGAAGCCGACGCCGGCTCGATCGTCGAACAGCTACAGGCGGATGGCACGACCTATCAACTGGCCGAGGACGGCCAGATCCTGGTGCCGGCCGCCGATGTCTATGAGGTCCGTCTCCGGATGGCCACGCTCGGCCTGCCCGAGGACGGCGCGCCCGGCTACGAGCTGTTCAGCAGCAACACGCTCGGCATGACCGATTTCCTGCAGCGTGTGAACTATCAGCGCGCGATCGAAGGCGAGCTGGAGCGCACGATCAAGACGCTCGACCCGATCCAGGCCGTGCGCGTCCATCTGGTGCAGCCCGAGCGCACGTTACTGACCGGCGACCAGCAACCCACCACGGCCTCGATCACGGTCGATCTCCGCCCGGGCCAGAACCTGGCGTCGGGCCAGGTGCGGGCGATCACCCATTTGGTCGCCTCGGCCGTCGAAGGTCTGCAGCCCGAGCACGTCGTGGTCGTCGACGCGACCGGCCGGCTGTTGACGGCTGAGGGCGGCACCCTCGGCGCCGATGCCAGCGACGTCAGCGATGCGCGCCGCTATGCCGAGTCGCAGTACGCGGCTCAGGTGCAGGCCAAGGTCAATCAGCTGCTCGATCAAACCCTGGGACCCAACAAGTCCGTCGTACAGGCCAGCGTTGAGCTCGATTGGACCGAACGCCAGATCCTGGATCAGGCGATCGATCCCGATCAAACCTCGCTGCGCAGCCAGCAGGTGCTGACCGAAACCTATAGCGGCGACGGCACGGTGCTCGGGGGCATCCCAGGCGCGCTGACCAACCTGCCGCCGGCAGCCGTGACCGACACCGTCACCGACACGACCGCGTCGGCGCTGTATCAGCGTTACGAGATCACGGACAACTGGGAGATGACGTCGACGGCCACGACCTCGACCATCCCAGCCGGCCAGATCGCGCGCATCTCGCTCTCAGTGCTGGTCGATAGCGTGACCGACACGGCCCAACTCGACACGCTCCGCAACGCCATCTCGGCCGCGGCCGGGATCAGCACGACCCGCGGCGACACCATCGCAGTCGAAACCCTGCCGTTCGATCGCACCTACTTCGAGGCCCAGACCGCCGAGCTTGAGTCGTCGGCCAATCTGGACCTGTATCTCCAGATCGGCATGGCAGTCGGCGGCGTGTTGTTGCTGATCGGGCTGCTCTGGTACATCAGCCGGCTGCTGGCCAACGTGCGCCTGGCGTCGGCCGAGGCCTGGGCCGTGATGCAGCCGGCGCAGGCCGCCCTGGCGGCCGCCGGCGGAGCCGGGATGCCGTTGCCGAGACCGGAGGGCGGCGAAGCGACCCTGCCCGCTCCCAACATGTTGCCGGCGCAGGTCGCGGCGGCGAGCGCGCGGGTCACTCAGCAGATGCGGGCTGAAGACGAGCAGATCCACAAGACGCTGCAGCGCATGGCGGACGAGAACCCGGCTACGGTGGCCGAGATCATCCACCTCTGGCTGAGCGAGGACGAGAAGAAGAATGGCTGAGTCGGGCTCCCTGACCGGTCTGCAGAAGGCCGCCGTATTGATGCTGATGCTGGGCGTCGACCGCTCGTCGGGCGTGCTCCAACACCTGGGCGAAGGCGAGCTCGAGCGGGTGTTGCTCGCGCTCTCGGACGCCGGCAACGTCGGCTCTGACACGCGCTCGGCCGTGCTCACCGAAGCGCACGACCTGTCACTGGCCGACACCAGTCTGGTCTCAGGGGGCATCGACTACACCCGGCAGTTGCTGGCCCGCGCGGTCGGGCCGCGCCGCGGGGCCGAGATCCTTGAGCGCCTGGCCGCCCACCAACAGCGCTCGTCTTTCGAGATCCTGCGCAATGCCGACCCGGCCCAGGTGGCCACCATCCTGGGCGACGAGCATCCACAAACGATCGCGGTGGTGCTGAGCTACCTCGACGCCAAACAGGCCGCTTTGATCCTGGGCGGCATGCAGCGCGACCTTCAGATCGAGGTCACGATGCGCCTGGCGCAGATGGACCGGATCTCACCGCAAGTCGTCAAGCAGGTCGAGGCCGGCCTCAAGCGCAAGCTCTCGGGTGTCCTGAGCGAGGCCGACTTCCGCGCGACCGGCGGCGTCACGTTTCTGGTCAAAGTGCTCAACCAGGTCGATCGCGGTGTGCAGAAGACGATCTTCGAAGCCCTCGAGGCCTCGAGCCCCAAACTGGCCGAGGAAGTACGGGCTGGCATGTTCACGTTCGACGACCTCGGCAAGCTCGACGACAAGTCGATGCAGCGGGTGCTGCGCGACGTAAACAAGACCGAGCTCACCCTGGCGCTCAAGGGCGCGCCCGAGAAGGTCAAGGACCTTGTCATGCGCAACATGTCGGAGCGCGCGCGCCAGTCGCTCAAGGAAGAGCTCGAGATCATGGGGCCGCAACTGGCCAAGAACGTCTATGGGGCCCAACGCAAGATCGTGGACGTAGTCCGCACGCTCGAAGCCAGCGAAGAGATCGTCATCTCCGGCTCCGGCGGCGGCAGCGAGGTGATCGCATGAGCGTCCGGGTCGTTCTGCCCGAGGCTCGCGGCTGATGCGCAAATCGGCAGTCGTGCGGGGCCACACTTCGCAATCGTGGCGTCTGCCTCCGCTGCAATATGCCGCGCACGAGCCGGCCGCAGCCACTCACGCGGCAGCCGTCGCGATCGACATCGACGCCCTGCGCGACGAAGCGATGCGCGAGGTCAATCAGGAGCGCCTACGCCTGATCGCCCAGGCCCGCGCCGAGGCGCAGCAGATCCTGGCCGAGGCCCAGGCCCAGCGCGAAGCCTTTGTGAACGATGCGCGCACCGAGGGCCACGGCGTTGCGGAAGAGGAGACGCGCCAGGTATTGCTCACCGCACAGGGCGTGCTCGACGAAGTACACGCCTGGCGCGAACAAATCCAGCGCACAGCCGAGGCCGACGTGATCGATCTAGTCAAACGGGCTCTCAACCTGATCCTGGGCGAGATCGGCACCCCGCACCCGGACGCGCTCAAGGCAGCCTTCCAGCGCGCGCTCAACGAAGCCCGACCGCTCGGCGCGCTGCGCGTGCATCTTCATCCCGACGACGCCGCACTGCTCGGTCCGCACTGGCCGGCACAAATGGAAGGCCAGATCGGCCAATCGCTATTGCTGGTGCCCGACAGCATCGTGCATCGCGGCGGCTGTTTGATCGAGGGCGAGCACGGCTCGGTGGACGCACGCATCGAGACCCAGGCCACTCTGGTGGCCGAGGCACTCGACCAGGCGGTGCACCCATGAGCACGGCGCCTCTCACCTCCGATGTGCCGGGCATCCGTGTCCCCAACCTCGGCCGCGCCCACCGCGCGCTGGAGGGTCTCAAGACGGTGCGTCTGAGCGGTCGGGTCGCTCAGGTCGTCGGGTTGACGATCGAGGCCCGCGGCCTGGATTGCCAGATCGGCGAAGTGTGCGACATCCGCACCGGAGCTCCGATCCATCGCGGCCCGGGTGTGGCCGCCCCGGACGCCGCCGCCGGGCTGCCGGCCGAGGTGGTCGGCTTCCGCGACGAGCGCACCCTGCTGATGCCGCTCGGCGAGATGACCGGCATCCAACCCGGCAGCGCCGTATTGCCGCGCCGGTCGGTGTTGCGCGCACCGGTCGGGCTCGGGCTGCTCGGGCGCGTGATCGACGGGCTCGGGCGGCCGATCGATGGACGCGGTCCGCTCAACGCTTCCGACAGCGCCCCGATCTATGCCGCCGCGCCCAACCCGATGCTGCGTCAGCCGATCGCAGCGCCGCTCGTCACGGGCGTGCGCGCGATTGACGGATTACTGACGGTCGGCAAGGGCCAGCGCATGGGCATCTTCGCCGGCAGCGGCGTCGGCAAGAGCACGCTGCTCGGCGCGATCGCGCGCAGCACCAGCTCCGACGTGGCCGTGATCGCGCTGGTCGGCGAGCGCGGGCGCGAGCTGCAGGAGTTCATCGAGCGCGATCTAGGCAAACTCGGTCTGGCGCGCTCGGTCGTGGTCGTCGCGACCTCGGACCAGCCGGCCCTGGTGCGCCTCAAGTGCGCGTACGTGGCGACCACCATCGCCGAGCACTTCCGCGATCAAGGGCTCGATGTCACCTTGATGATGGACTCGGTCACACGCTTCGCCATGGCGCAGCGCGAGGTCGGTCTGGCGATCGGCGAGCCACCCGCCAGCAAAGGCTACACGCCCTCGGTCTTCGCCCTGCTCCCGCGCCTGCTCGAGCGGGCGGGTAACGGCGCCCGCGGCTCGATCACGGGCTTCTACACCGTGCTGGTCGAGGGCGACGACTTCAACGAGCCGATCTGCGATGCCGTACGCGGCATCCTCGACGGTCACATCCTGCTGACCCGTGACCTCGCCCAGCGCAACCACTACCCGGCCATCGATGTGCTCAAGTCGATCAGCCGGGTTATGTCGTCGGTCACCGACCAGGACCATCGCGCCAATGCCGGCGTGGTCCGGCGCCTGCTCGCCACGTACGACAAGGCGCGGGACCTGGTCAACATCGGCGCGTACGTCAAGGGCTCTGACCCCGAGATCGACGCCTCGCTCGACGCCCTGCCGGCCATGATGGCCTTCTTGCAACAGGGCATCGAATTCGCGCCGCTCGAGGAGACACGCGGAAAGATGAAAGCGATCGCTGAATGAAATTCTCGTTGCAGTCCGTCCTGGATGTCCGTCACAGTCTGCTCGAAGCCATCGAACTGCAGATGGCTCAGGCGCAGGCCCAGCGCGTGCAACAAGCTGCCGCCCTGGTCGCCCTGGATGAGAAGCACACCCGACTGCTGGAGGACCTTCACAAACTGCAGAGTCGACGCACGCTAGACCTGGGTGCGTTGTCTTTTACGCGCAGCGCCTTGACACGGACCGAACACGACATCCGGGAACAACGAATCCGCCTGGCCGAGGCAGAGGCACGGGTCGAGCAGGTGCGCGAAGCACTGGTCGCGGCCAAACAGGATGAAGAGACTTTGATCACGCTCAAGGAAAGGGCCGAAGAGGCTGAAGCACGCGAAGAGAACCGAAAGGCCGAGATCGAGGTGGACGACCTCAACATCTCGCGGGCGTTTCGGAAAGCGCGGGGAGCGTGAGGCGAGGAGCGCAGAGCGATGGGCAAGGAGCGTGAGGGCCGGGAGAAGTACATAACGCAGAACATGGCTGAGCAGCCTGTTCGCTCCTCGCTCTTTTACGCATTCTTCACGCAAGTAAGCGGCGATTGCATCGAAACCAGGGAGTAACGAATATGTATGACTTCGGCATCTCGCCGATCCAGACCGTGATGATGCAGCTGATGCAGCGCGTGCTGGAGCGGCTCGACGACCTACAGACCGGCAGCCAGGCCTCCTTGGGAGAAGGCGAACAAACCGGTCAACCGACCAGCTTCGACAGCCTGATCGCGCAGGCCTCTGCGCGCTACGGCGTCGACGCCACCCTGGTCAAAGCCGTGGTGAAGGCGGAGTCGAACTTCGACCCGAACGCGGTGTCAGGCGCCGGCGCCCTCGGCCTGATGCAACTGATGCCCGGCACGGCTGCCGGCCTCGGTGTGACGAACCCCCTCGACCCTGCGCAAAACATCGACGGCGGCACGCGCTACCTGGCCCAGATGCTCGACCGTTACGACGGCGACGTTCAGCTCGCGTTGGCGGCCTACAACGCCGGCCCGGGCAACGTCGATAAGTACGGCGCGATCCCGCCCTTTGCCGAGACCCAGCGCTATGTGCCCAAGATCCTGAACTATGTTCGGGAGCTCTCCGGCGCGGCTGCGACGGATTGGAGCGCGTGACATGAGCGGCCTGATCACCGATTCCACGTTCGACCTCGCCCGCCTGGCCCTCGACGGTTTGTCGCGCCGACAGGAACTGATCGGCACCAACCTGGCCAATGTCGACACACCCGGGTACCACGCCCAAACCAATAACTTCGAGTCGACCTTGCAGCGCGCGATCCAGCAGGACGCGGCGCCGCTGCGGTTGGCGACGACCCAGGCCGGGCACCTCGCCCGCCCGACCGATCGCCGGGCCGAGTTCAATGCCCTGTTCGAGCGCGAAGGCGGGAGCGAGCGCGCTGACGGCAACAACGTCAACATTGACGTCGAGCTGATGCAACAGGCCGAGACCGGCATCAAGTATCAGGCGCTGACGCAGACGGTGAGCAAGAAACTGCTCCTGCTCCGCGCCATCGCCACCGGGAGGTAATCTGTATGCTCGATCTTCCCATCCTGCCCGCCGGCGCCCTGCCGGCCCCCACTCCGGGCCCAAGCAACCCGAAGCCCGCGTCGCCCGAAGGCGCCAGCTTTGCGGATGCGCTTGGCACCGCGGCGGCCAAGAGCGAGCCCGCCGAACCGACGACCGTCACCCCGGCGCTCGACGAAGCCACGCTGGCGGCCCTGGCCGCGCTGGCCGGAGCCGGCGTCACCGTGCCGGTGCCGGTCGTGCCGGCCGCCCCGCAGCAACCGCTGGCGGATCTGCAGCCGAGCGAGCCGTCGCCGGACGTGACCGTGTTGGTGCCGGTCACCAAGCCTGGCCCGCGCCTCGAACTGGCCAACCCTCATCCGCTCGCGCCGACGCCCCAGGCCGGTGCCCAGCCTGAGCTGGAAGCGCCCCAGGCCCCGGACGCGCAGCCGGTGAAGGGCGCCCTACCCGGCCGCGGCCAGCGCTTCGGTGACGTCTGGGTGAATGCCACGCCAGCGCTAACCGCCCCTGAAGCGCCGGCCACCCCGCCGAGCATGGTCCCGACCGCCGCCGCGACCCCAACGCCGACGGTCGAGAGCGCCCAACCACTGGCGGCCGCGCAAGCCGAAGCACCGGCCCCGACCAAGGCGTCGGCCCGCTCCGCCCCGATCGAGGCGGCCGCAGCGCCGCCCACGCCACAGGCGCCCGGCGTCGCGGCCCTGCAAGCCGTGCACGTCGCCAAACCCGAAGTTGAGCCGGCCCGCCTGGCGGAAGTTCAACCCAAGGAAGTCATCGCCCAAATCCAGCATGCCGTCGAACAACTCGGCGAGCAAAAGCTCGAAACGGTCAGGATCACACTCCACCCGGCCGAGCTTGGTCGCATCGAGCTGCGCGTCACCCACGGCGCAGACCAGGGCCTGCAGGTCAGCGTACGCGCCGAGCAGCCGCACACCGTGGCCCTGCTCGAGCAACACCTGACCGAGCTGCAAAGCAACCTGAGCGCCAGCGGCCTTGACGTTGCCAACGTCGCGATCAGCGCCGGGCTTGGCAGCCAGCACCAGCAATCCAATCGTTCGTTCCACGGCGCCCGGCCCTTCGGGATCAACTTGCGCGGCATCAAGGGCGGCGAGACCGATCCGTACGACAGCGACCGCCCGATCGTGATGCGCCTGAACAGCGCGCGCGGTTGGTCGAACGCCGGCGTGGACCTGAGCATCTAGGAAGCAACCATGGCGTACCAACCCATCACCATCACGAACGGCCAGGTGGTTTCCAGCCCCACCACGACAACCGCCAAAAGCGCAGCCAGCCAGAGCCTGCAGGACCAGTTCCTGACCCTGTTGGTTTCGCAACTCAAGAATCAGAACCCGCTCGAACCGATGAAGAACGACGAGTTCCTGGCTCAGACGGCGCAGTTCCAATCCTTGACCGAGATGCAAAAGCTCAACAAGTCGATGGCGGCCTTCATGAGCCAGAGCCAGCTCAACAACGCCAGCGCCCTGATCGGCAAGCAGGTCACGGCCATGCAAAGCAGCGGCGACACCCTGACCGGCGTGGTCACCAGCGTGCAGATGAACGGCAGCGACGTGCTGCTCGAGATCGACGGCCAGTACGCGCCGCTCTCGGGCGTCACCAAGGTCGAGGCAGCCAAGGCCGTCACCCAGAACATCGACGCCCTGGCCGAGCTGCTGGTCGACGCGCTCTTCGGCGACCTGGAAGGGACCGCGGTCTGACGCGGCCACGGAGAGGACGATGACGCAAGACTTTCGCATCACAAACGGCACGACCGCCATCACCGGCGCGACGCCGCGCCCGGCCGCGGCGGCCAAGACAACCGGCGCCAACGCCTTCGCGGCCGAGCTGCAACAGGCCGAGCTGCGCTTCTCCAATCACGCCCAGAAGCGGCTCGAGAAGCGCGACATCGCGCTCAGCACCGACGACCTGGCGCGCCTGAGCCTGGCCGTCGACAACGCCGCCAAGCGCGGCGGCAAAGACTCGCTGGTCTTGATGGACGACATGGCCTTCGTGGTCAACGTCCGCGACCGGCTGGTCGTCACAGCCGTCGACGCCAAGAGCCGCGGCGAGGGCGTCTTTACGCAAATCGACTCGGTCGTGCTCGCCAAGTAAGCACGCCGAACCCATCAACGACACACCTGGGCAGGCCCTCCTGGAGGATGCCCAGGCCAAGACCTTCCGGAGGACACCATGCTTCGCTCAATGTTTACGGCCATCAGCGCGCTCAATGCCCATCAAACGTGGATGGACGTGATCGGCAACAACCTGGCCAACGTCAACACCACCGGCTACAAGACCAGCTTCGTCCGCTTCCAGGATCAGATTTCGCAGCTGCTGCGCCCGGGCTCGAGCCCGACCGGCACCCGCGGCGGCGTCGACCCGATGCAGGTCGGCCTGGGCATGCGGGTTGGAAGCATCACCCAAAACTTCACCCAGGGCGCGCTGACGTCCACCGGTCGCATGGGCGACCTGGCCCTGCAGGGTGACGGCTTCTTCAACTACCGTGACGGCGCCGGCACATTGTTCTACTCGCGCGACGGTTCGATCGACCTGGATGCCGACGGCTACATGGTCAACACCAACACCGGCTATCGGATCCAGGGTTGGCTGCCAACCGGCACGCCGCCGGTCGTCAACACCGGCACCGCCCTGACCGACATCCGCATCCCGATCAACAGCACGCTGGCGCGCCAGACCTCGTCGCTGACCATGCGTGGCAACCTGAACGCCCTGCAGCCGATGGCAACACCGGTCACCGTGACCTTTGGTGCTTATGATGCGTTCGGCGCGCTGCACAACGTCGACGTCCAGGTCACGCGCACTGGCGCCAATGCCTGGAGCTGGACGACCGTCACTGGCGGCACCGGCTCGGGCACGCTGACCTTCAACCCGGCCACCGGCGCGCTTTCGGCCGGCGGCACGGGCACGATCAACGTCCCGGCCAGCGCCTCCGGCGCGCAGGCCTTCTCGTTCACGGTCGACCTCACGTCGCTGACCCAGCTCGAGACCGATAACAGCGCCTACGCGGCCTTCCAGGATGGTGTCGCCGCTGGCACGGTCACTGGCTACACGGTCGAGACCAAGACCGGCCAGGTCTACGCCCAATACTCGAACGGCCTGCAGAACCTGGTCGCGCAGCTGGCGGTCACAAGCTTCGTCAATCCGGCCGGCCTGAACAAGGTCGGGCAGAACCTGTACCAGCAGGGCGTGAACGCCGGCGAGCCGAACACCGGCCTGCCTGACAGCAACGGCCGCGGCGCGATCATCCCGGGCAGCGTCGAAGCCTCCAACGTCGACCTGTCGCAGGAGTTCACGAACATGATCCTGGCGCAGCGTGGCTTTCAGGCCTCGTCGCGTGTGATCACGACGAGCGACGAGATGCTCCAGGAACTGGTCAACCTCAAACGCTGATCGTGTCGTCATGACCGGCGGACCTGGGTGAGCCAGGTCCGCCGGCCGACGCCGATCCGGATCGACCCAGATGTTGCCGCTTCAGCCCATCACCCCGCCGACCACGATCGCCGCGCCCGACACGGCCTCGTTGTCGCTGCGCGTCGGGCAGCGCCTGAACGCCGCGGTACTCGACATCGCCAACGACCACATCACCCTGGTGGCCGAGGGCGCCCGGCTGACGGCCCAGATCGTCGGACATCCGGAGGATGTCACGCTCGAGCCCGGAAAGGTCGCGCATTTCATCGTGCGCGGCATGAAGGACGGGGCGTTGCAGCTCGAGGTCGCGCCCCGCCTACAGGCCAACGCGACCACCGGCGGGAGTCGTACGGAAACGACCCCGCTGGCGCGCCTCATGCTGGCCGACCTGGGGCTCGAGGCCACGCCCGAGAACGAGCAAATCGCGGCGGCCTTGCTGCGAGCCCAGATCCCTGTCACGAAAAGCAATCTGCGCGAACTGGCCACGGCGCTTGAGGCGCTGGGACAATGGCGCCCCGAGGATGCCGAAGTGGCGGCGCAGCTCAAGGCGCAGGGCAAACCCATCACGCCCGGGACGCTCGAGCTCGCTCAGAGCCGGCTCCCGACCCCCTCCGAGTCGATCAACACCCTGGCTCGCACGCTGGCGGCCCTCAAGAGCGAAGCCCTGCCCAAAGACGTGGCCGAGGCCGTGCAGCGCGCCATCAGCCAGCTCGACCGCATCAAAGTGCAATGGCAGGCCAACGGGGGAGCCCTTCATCAGGAACTGCATGACGCCCTGCGCGTGCTCGGTCACAGCATCGAGCGTGAACTGGCGCAGCGCGTCCAGGCCGACCCGAACCTGACGCCCTCGCCGCTGTTGGATCTGGCCCGGCTGAGCCAGCAACTTGAAGCCTCCAAGGATCCTGCCGCCCAGGCCGCCGCCAACGAGATCCGCAATTTCATCGATGGCCTGCGACAGAGCGCGCTCGCCAATCTGCCGCCCGATCGGCCGCAGGTGGAGCCGCATGCTTACCAGGTGGCACTGCCCTTGCAGGTGCCCGGTCGGCAGGACGCCGCGCACGGTTTCCTGCGCGTCACGACCCGCGACGGCCGCAGCGCCGACGTTCATGCGCAGATGACGCGCGTGACCCTGCGGATCCCGCTCGACGGCGATGAGTTGATCGAAGTGGATCTATCGGTATTGGGCAAGCAGATCGGCGCCTGGGTCACGGCCAGCTCAACTGACGTTCAGGCCGCGGCCGAGGCCGAGATGAGCGAGCTGCAAGTCGGGTTGAGCCGGGCCGGTTACACGCTCAAGACCGCGCGCTGCCTGGTCGGCACGCCGCTTGTCACTGACCCGGCGCCGCCTTCGCCGCTCTTCGATGGAACCGCGGCCGGCGTCAACATGAAAGTGTGAGCGCGATGTTGACTTACGATCGCCCCGCCCCGCGCAAACGCGTCGTCGCCCTGGGTTACGACAAAGCAAAGGACGAAGCCCCTAAGGTCGTTGCCACCGGCCAGGGCGCGCTGGCGGACCAGATCCTCAAGCTAGCGCGCGAGAACGGCGTGCCGATCAAGGAAGATCCGGTCCTCGCCACCGCGCTGGCCACGCTCGATCTCGAGCAGACCATCCCCCCCGAGCTGTACGCTGTGGTCGCCGAAGTGCTGATCTACGTCTGGCGCGTGCGCGAGCGCAAGGCCAACACACGGTGACCGCCGCCGACACCGGGAGTGCCCCGATGTATCCCGATGTCGCGCGACATCGGGATACATCGGGGCACTCCCGGTGTCTGACCATACCCCCCAAAATCGGCCGTCTTGCACGAAAAACCCCTACACAGCCGATGTCGTCCCGGCCAGCCGCGGACTTTGTGACAATCTGAACAATCAGCTGTGCCGATCGGCAGTATCCGCCCTGTTGCGCGGCTACTACGATTAAACCGTTGTGGCATCGGCGTCCGCCGGTGCTCAGTTCGTTTCTCTCCATAAGGGCCTTCTCATGCACGCGATCGTCGCCATCAAACAAGTGCCCGACACCTCCAACGTCCGCATCAACCCCGAAACAGGCACGCTCATCCGTGAAGGCGTCCCCGCGATCATCAATCCCTACGACGCCCACGCGGTCGAACTGGCCGTGCGCCTCAAGCGCAAGTTCGGCGGCAAGGTGACCGTGATCACCATGGGCCCGCCCAAGGCCTCCGAGGCGCTGGTCGAGTGCGCCGAACAGGGCGCGGACCGTGGCATCCTGATCTCGGACCGCAAGTTCTCGGCGGCCGACACGCTGGCTACGTCGTACGTGCTGGCGCGCACGATCGAGGCCTTGATGGCCGAGGAGCCGGTCGACCTGCTGCTCTTCGGCAAACAGGCCATCGACGGCGACACGGCCCAGGTCGGCCCAGGCGTCGCTACCCGGCTCGGTCTCCCGCTGATCAGCTACGCGGTCTCGGTCGAGTCGTTCGACCCGATCGCGCGCACCGGCGTGGTCCATCGCCGCACCGAGCGCGGCATTGAAGTGCTGCAGACCACGCTCCCTGCCCTGCTCACGGTCGAGAAAGAGATCGCGGCCATCGAGCGCGCGCCGCTGCCCGACGTGATCCGCGCCGCGCAGTACACGCCCGAAGTGTGGAGCGCGAGCGAGCCCGTCGCCTTCGATGTGACCAAGATCGGCATCAAGGGCTCACCCACGATCGTGGGCAAGGCTTACACCCCGCCGCCCAAGAAGGCCGGCGCGGCCGTCAAGGTCGCCGACAAGGGCGTCGCGCCCACGGTGGCCGAAGCCCTGGCCAAGATCAAGATCGCCAATGTGGTGAAGTTCTAGAAGGATGCCTACCATGAGCGACACAAAACGCATCTGGGTCTTGATCGAACAGGAAGAGGGCAAGGCGCACCCCGTCTCCTGGGAATTGCTGGGCGCAGCGCAACGACTCTCGGCCGAGCTGCCCGGCAGCGTCGTCGAGGGTGTCCTGCTGGGCGACAACGTTGAAAGCATCGCGGCCGAGGCCTATCGCTACGGTGCCACAAAGGTGTACCTGATCGACGATCCGGTGCTCAAGGTCTATCGCAACGCCCCGTACGCGTTTGGCATCGCCAACATCGTCAAGAAGTTTACGCCCGAGATCTTCCTGGTGGGCGCGACCACGCTCGGCCGCGACCTGGCCAGCGCGATCGCCACCCGCGTCGCCACCGGTCTGACCGCCGACTGCACCGAACTGGCGATCGATCCCGAGAAACACATCCTGGCCGCCACCCGCCCGACCTTCGGCGGCAACCTGATGGCCACCATCCTGTGCAAGACCCAACGCCCACAGATGGCGACCGTCCGCCCGCGTGTGCTCCCCTCACCCAACCCGGCCGAGACCGGCACCGGTGAGCTGGTGCGTGAGACGCTCGGCATGACCGAAGACGAGGTCGCGGTCAAGTTGCTCAACGTGATCGCCACCGACGCCGGCGACCAGGTCGACATCGAGTACGCGGACGTGATCGTGGCCGGCGGGCGCGGTCTGGGCGCGCCGGAGGGCTTCAAGTTGCTCGAGGAGCTGGCCGAGTTGCTCGGCGGCGTGGTCGGCGCCTCCCGCGCCGTGGTCGACGCCGGGTGGATCAACGTCTCGCGCCAGATCGGCCAGACCGGCAAGACCGTGCGGCCCAAGCTGTTCATCGCGGCCGGCATCTCGGGCGCGATCCAGCACCGGGTCGGCATCACCGGCTCCGACTTCATCCTGGCGATCAACAACGACCCGAACGCCGCGATCTTCAGTGTCGCGGATTTCGGCATCGTCGGCGATCTGTACGAGGTCCTGCCTGAGCTGATCAATCAGATCAAGGCGCAGCGCGCCGGACACGGTGCGGCGGAGGTGGCCCATGCCTGAGAAATTGATGTACGACGCCATCGTGGTCGGCGCCGGCCCAGCCGGGATCTCGGCCGCGATCGTGCTCGCCCGCGGCGGGCTCAAAGTGATGCTGATCGAGCGCGGCCGTTTTGCCGGCGCCAAGAATTTCTTCGGCGGCGTGCTCTACACCCATGCCCTGGCCGACGTGCTGCCCGATTACTGGGACCGCAAGCCGCCGTTCGAGCGCCCGGTCACCGAGCAGGGCTACTGGCTGATGTCGCCCGACGGCGTCGTGCGTATCATGCACAAAAGCCAGCACTACCAGAAGGAGCCGGCTGACGCCTATACCGCGCTGCGCTCCGGTTTCGATAGCTGGTTCGCGCAGCAGGCCGTCTCGCTCGGCGCGCTCCTCATCACGAAGACCACGGTCGTCGATGCGATCCGCGACGAGAAGGGTCGCGTGATCGGCGTCCGCACCGACCGGCCCGACGGCGACATCTACGCCCCGATCGTGATCGTCAGCGAGGGCGTCAACAACCTGCTCACCCAGAAGATGGGCCTGATGAAGGCCGACCTGCCGCCGCGCCTGATCGCGCTCTCGGTCAAGGAGTACATCGGCCTGCCCTCGAAGGAGATCGAGACCCGCTTCAACCTGAGCGGCGCCAAAGAGGGCCTCGCGATCGACATCTTCGGAGATGCCACGCTCGGCCTGCCCGGTACGGCCTTCCTGTACACCGACAAACAAGGCATCTCGATCGGCGTCGGTCTGCTGCTCGAGGAGTTCGTCCAGCATCGCCTCAAGCCGTATGAGGTGCTGGCGCGCTTCAAGAACCATCCGGTCATCAAGCCCTACCTGGCTGGCGGCGAGACGCTCGAATACGGCGCCCACCTGATCCCGGAGTTTGGCTACGATCGCATGCCCGATCTCGCCGCCGACGGCGTGCTGGTGGCCGGCGACGCGGCCGGCATGGTCGACGCACTGCACCGCGAGGGCACCAACCTGGCCATGACGGCCGGGCGGCTGGCGGGTGAGACCGCGCTCGCAGCTCACAAGCAGAACGACTTCTCGGCCGGGTTCTTGCGCGCCTATCGGCGCGACCTCGAGTCGACGTTCGTGCTCAAGGACCTCAAGCAGTACCGGCGCATGACGGACTTCCTCGACAGCACGCCGCACTTCATGAGCACGTACGTCAACTATGCCAACGAGGCCGCGCTGCGCTACTTCTCCGCGCACGGCCTGCCCAAGCGCGATATGGAGGACAACATCGTCAAGATGCTGTTCCAGCGCCGTTCGTTCTTCGGCGTGGCGCGCGATATGCTCAAACTGTTCCAAGGAATGCGAGGTTGACATGAGCGACAAAGCGCACACGCCCCTCAGCTCGGAGATCCGGGCCACGTTGCCCAACGTCAACGTCGACGATCTGTTGGCCTCGATCAAGTACTACGTCGACGAGGACTACGCCCATCTGTGGATCAAGGATCAGGCCGTCTGTCTGCAGTGCAAAGACAAGCCCTGCATGGCCTTCTGCCCGGTGGCCGTCTATCGGGTCGACAAGCAGGGCCACACCATGGTCGGCTACCAGGCCTGTGTCGAGTGCGGCAGCTGCCGCGTCGGCTGCCCCTATCACAACATCGGCTGGACGCTGCCGCGCGGCGGCAACGGCGTGGCCTACAAGTTCGGCTGAGCCCCAGGAGGTCGTCATGGCCGAGAACGCTGTTCAGGAACTCGATCGCGCCGCCCTGGCGCTGTTGCAGGCGCTCGCCGCGCACGGCGAGGCGCTCAAGCCGTACCTCGAGGCCAACCACCTCGAAGCCCTGTCGCACGAGGTCGTGGCCCTGCGCCGCGCCCTGCTCGGGCTGGAGATGGGCGCGCTGTACTGGGATGCCCCGACTGACATCGTCGAGGACCTAGTCCACAGCACGACCATGCCCGTGAGCGAAGCCGCAGCCAAGGCCGCCGCCCGGCTGTCGCCCAAATCTCGCGGCGACTGATCCCGAAACTGTGGGTAAAAAGGGACGAGCCCCGGCAGGCAGCCGGGGCTCGTCCCTTTTTACCCGGTTTCGCGTTAAGCTGGGGAGACAGGAGGCACAATGGCCATCTATCGCATCCTCAGCCTGGACGGCGGCGGCATCCGAGGCGTGATCGAAGCGACCTTGCTCGGCCGGCTCGAGCTTTGGTGCCCGGGCTTTTTGAAGCGGGCGGATCTGATTGCCGGCACATCGACCGGCGGCATCCTGGCCATCGGCCTGGCCGCCGGGATGACCCCGGCCGAATTACGTGAGCTTTATGTCGAACATGGGGCCGAGATCTTCACGGACCCGCGCGTCAACGTCGCCCAGCCGCGCTACGACAATCGACATCTCCTGCGCCTGCTGCGCGAACGCATCGGCGATCGCACCCTGGGCAGCCTGCAGCAGCGCATCCTGATCTCGAGCTTCGATCTCGACAACCAGGATCGGTTCGCCGGGATCGCGCCGGCCGGCAGCCGCCGCACCTGGAAGGCCAAGTTCTTTCACAACTACCCCAACGACGACTCAGACGCGCGCGAACTGGCGGTTGACGTCGCCCTGCGCACCAGCGCCGCGCCGACCTACTTCCCGATCGTCGACGGCTTCGTCGACGGCGGCGTGATCGCCAACAATCCGTCGATGTGCGCGCTGGCTCAGGCCCTCGATCCCAAACGTGGCGCCGGTCGGGTCCTCGCGGAGGTCCGCATCCTGTCGCTCGGCACCGGTCAGAATCAGGCCTATATCGAGACCGACGACACCGACTGGGGCCTGGCGCAATGGATGCCGCATCTGGTCGGTGTGATGATCGATGGCGCGATGGATCTAGCCAACTACCAGTGCCGGCAGATCCTGGGCCATTACTACCACCGGCTCAATCCGCTGCTGGACGACGACTACGGGTTGGACGCCGTCCATCGGCTGTCGGCGCTCAACCTGCTGGCGAGCGAGTGCGAGATCGATGCGGCGGTGACCTGGTTGAAAACCCATTGGTTTGTTTGATCGTCCCCAAACAAAAACGCGCGTCCGGTCAGGGAGGATCGCTCCCTGATCGGACGCGCCGAGTTGCGATGACGGTTGCCTTACGCGACCGTGACGGTGACCCGATCGGTGTCGGCCGAAGCCGACACCAGCGCGCCAAGACGTTCGGGTCGAAGCACCCCGCCCTGCACGTCGCCCACGTTCGGCACATTGACCAGCTGCAGCCCCCACGAGCCGGTCGCGCCCGTCCGCTGGGCCGTGACCGTCCGGCCAGACCGCGATACCACAAACCGGGCCGCCTCCTTACCCTGCGGGGTTGGGATCACCACCGTGACGGAAGCGCCGTCTTCGAGTGCATAGGCTCGCAGGGTCAGGTCAGCCCCATAGTCGTAATCCGGCCGTTCGGATTCGGCGCCGAATGCGATCACGCTATTCGGACGCGCCAGGAGCGGCAGGCTATCGAACGCATGGGTCTCGGTGGCCCAGCCCGGCCCGGACACGGACTGGCCGGAGAGGATGTGGGTCCAGCGACCGGCGGGAACGTAATAGCTGACGGTGTTGTCGTACGAGAACACCGGGGCGACCAGGAGCGAACCGCCCAGCATGTACTGCCGATCCAGGCCTTCGCAGGCGGGATCACCCGGGAATTCGAGCGGCATGGCCCGCATCACGGGCACGCCCTCGGCCTGGGCCTCGCGCGCCGCCTCGAACAGATAGGGCATCAGCCGGCACTTCAACTGCGTGAACGCGCGCAGCACGTCCACCGACTCGTCGTCGAACAACCACGGCACGCGGTACGAGCTGCTGCCGTGCAGCCGGCTGTGCGACGAGAGCAGTCCGAAAGCCAGCCAGCGCTTGTAAAGCGCCGCCGGCGGCAGACCCTCGAAGCCGCCGATGTCGTGGCTCCAGAAGCCGAAACCCGACAGGCCGAGCGACAGCCCGCCGCGCAGGCTCTGGGCCATGGCCTCAAACGTCGACTCGCAGTCGCCGCCCCAGTGGACGGGATATCTCTGTCCGCCGGTCGTGGCCGAGCGCGCGAAGAGCACGGCCTCGCCGACACCCCGCCGCGCCTGCAGCAGGTCGAACACGGTCTGGTTGTAGAGCAGCGGGTAAGTGTTGTGCATCCGCACCGGGTCGGAGCCGTCGTGATAGACCACGTCGGTCGGGATGCGCTCGCCGAAGTCGGTTTTGAAGGCATCGACGCCCTGGTCGAGCAACGCGCCGAGCTTCTCCTGGAACCACGACCGCGCGGCCGGGTTGGTGAAGTCGACGATGCCCATGCCGGCTTGCCACTTGTCGGTCTGCCAGACCGAGCCGTCGGCGCGCTTGAGCAGATACCCCGCGCGCGCGCCCTCCGCGAACAACCCCGAGCGCTGCGCGATGTAGGGGTTGATCCACACACAGACCTTCAGCCCGCGCGCGTGCAGGCGTGCCAGCATGGCGGCCGGATCGGGGAAAGCCTCAGCGTCCCAGCAGAAATCGCACCAGTGGAATTGCTTCATCCAGAAGCAATCGAAGTGGAAGACGCTGAGCGGCAACGCGCGATCGGCCATGCCCTGGATGAAGCTCGTGATGGTGGCCTCGTCATACTGGGTCGTGAACGAGGTCGACAGCCACAGCCCGAACGACCAGGCCGGCGGCAGGGCCGGGCGCCCGGTCAGGGCCGTGTACTTGCGCAGGACTTCCTTGGGGGTCGGGCCATAGATCACGAAATACTCGAGCGTTTGGCCGGGAACGCTGAACTGCACGGCTGAGACGTTCTCGGAGGCCACTTCGAACGACACCCGACCGGGGTCGTTGACGAAGACCCCGTAGCCGCGATTGGTCAGGTAGAACGGGATGTTCTTGTAGGCCTGCTCGCTCGACGTCCCGCCGTCTTCGTTCCAGATGTCGATCACCTGGCCGTTTTTGACGAACTGCGAGAAGCGCTCACCCAACCCGTAGACCAGTTCACCGACCGACAGGCCGAGCTGCTCATGCATAAAACGTCCCTGCCCGGCGTAGTCGACGGCGCCCAGGCCGCGCGGCCCGCTACCGGTCAGGGCCCGGCCCTCAGCCTCGAAGTTGACCGACCACGACCCGGCGCGGCTGATCGACGCCGACAGCCGCCCGCTTGTCAACGTCGCCGCAGCGCCGTCGACCTGAGTGCGGACCGGCGCATCGGCGTCGATCGACAACGCGAAGTGCGGCTCTGGGTCGGGCGCACCCGCCTGATGCGTCACCCGCACACCGATGACGTCGGCCGCCGGCGACCACAACGCCACAGTCAACACAGCGCCGTCGAGGGTGTCGCCGCGATGGCGGATCGGACGACACGGCGCGTATACGGTCAGTCGGTCACCGGCGGCCTCCACCGCGTCGACGCCGGCGGGATGATGGACCGTCACGCCCTCACGCTTGAGCCAATACCCGTTGGTAAATTTCATCGTCTCCTCGCGCGGGAAGATAGGCGATCAGGCCGCCCAATCGTAGCCGATCGCGTTCAAGAAAGCCCGGGCCAGCGCCATGTGCCCGACCGTGGTCGGATGGATCCGATCCCAGGCCAGCCCGGTCGGGTGGATTTCGGCCATGACGGCATCCAGGGCGGCCTGGGTGTCGACGAGAACGGCTTCGTGCGCCCGCGCAATCACGCGCAGGGCGTCGCCATAGGCGTCCATTTGGGAGCGCATGGCATCGGCCCGGTTCGGCTCCAAGACGTAGGGTGTCATCAGCACGAGGCCCTGCAACCGTGGGCGCGTCTGCGCCACCAGCCTTTCGAGCGTCTGCGCGTACTCGTCGAGCAGCACGTGCTGCTCGACTTGCCAGGGCGAGTCGAACTGGCGCCAGACATCATTGATGCCGATCATGATCGACAGCCAGTCGGGCTCAAGAGCGAGCACATCCGTCTGCCAGCGCGCTTCGAGATCGCGGACCGTGTTGCCCGAAGTGCCCATGTTGACGATCCGGATCCGGCGCCGGGGTTCCGTCGCCTGCAGCAGGCCGTCGACCAGGCTGACGTAACCGCGTCCCAGGGCATTGAAAAGCCCCTCGCCGATCGGGCGGGCGCGCTCGCAATCCGTGATGGAATCCCCGATCATCACCAGTTTGCAGCCGGGCGGCAACAACAAAGGCATGGGATCAACTCCTCAGGGGTGGGATGGCCGGACCGGTTCCGACACTCCAGCGCCGGCGTGCGCGCCGCAGCCCGGATGATAGCAGACGCGTTCGAAGCTGCATCTGGTCGGGCGAGGACGAGCGGGGCAATCGCGTCTGGCGTGGAACAACGCGGGTTGTACAAGCTGAATGCGCTTGCCCCGCGAAACCTGCAATCGGCCCAGGGCGGGCCGGTCACAATCCAAAGCGATCTGTCTGATAGTGCAGCCGTCCGGTCTCAGACCTGGACGTACACCTTGGCCTCGTTTTCGCTCGCCGCGGACACCATTGCGCTCAGTCGATCGAGGATGCCGCGATCGACCATTTGTCCGCTCGGGGCGACCAGCTGGCCCGTGCCGGTCACCAGATCGCGCGCCAGGATCATGCCCTCGTCCAGTTCGGAGGGATGCAGTCTGAGCTCCGACTTGGCCTGCTGTTGGCGGATCTTGGGGCGCTCATCGAGATAGCGGCGGAACTCACGCAGGATGGCCGGATCGTAGCGCTTGCCATCGCTCTGCTGCAGAGTGGCGTAATCCTGATACTTGAGGTAGCCGGCGACCACGGCCAGGACGCGCGAGCCGATCGGGATCGCCTCGCCCGAAAGCCCATCCGGGAAGCCCTGCCCGTTCCACCACTCGCCTTGATGGCGCACGATCGTGGCGACTCGGCGCAAGCGCGGCACGGTCGAGAGCAGGCTTTCGGCCACCAGAGCGCTATGACGCAGCATCTCCTTGTCGCGGTGCTCGAGCTGGAGCGTTGACTTCTGGATCACGCTGTCGGGCAGGCCGAGCTGACCGAGGTTGTGAAGCAACGCCGCGATTTCGATGTTGCGCTGTTCTTCGATAGGCAGGAAGAGCGCACGCGACAACCAGCGCGCCGCGTCGGCCATGTAGTGCGACTGCCCCGCCATCGTGCTGCTGCGAACCTCCAACAGGTTGGTCAACAACCGGATGACATCGAGGAAGTTCTCTTCGAGCTCGGCGTTCTTGGTCTCGATCTCGGACACACGCTCGGCGACTTTGCGCTCGAGGTCGTCATTGAGTTGGCGGGTCTGCAACGATTGGTTGATGGTCGACTCGTAGAGACGCCGGTTGTCGCACAGCAGCTCGTGAAAACGAACGCTGTCCCGCACCAATGTGCGGAGCTGATTGATATCGACCGGTTGGATCAAGAAGGCGTAGATGTGCGCCTGGTTGACCGCCGCGGCCATATCGGGCGAGTCATCGGCCGGGCACATCAGGACGCGCACGACATCGGGCCAGCGGGCCCGCACCGTCGAAAGCACGTCGATGGCCGAGAGCGGGCCGGCGACTGCCATATCGACGATCACGAGCGCGATCCTTTCGCGTTCGAGCACGGCGAAGGCTTCCTCCGTGCTGCCAGCCGAGACGACGCGATAACCTTCGCGGCGCACGGCCAGTGTCAACGGCAGGATCTGCGGTTCAGCGGGAGCGAGGAGGAGGACGGTCTGGCCGGTCATGTCTCTTGGGCGTCGGACCTCAGCAGGTGGGGGCCTGCCGAGGCCCGACGTAAACGTCGTTCATGAGTCGGACGTACCTGTCGGCGGGGCCTGCCCATCCGACGTATCCCCGTTAACGACCGGAACTAACAGTTTCTTGAGTGTGGTTAGAGAATTCAAATCTGCGGCCGTATTTCGGGCGGCCGCCAGGTTCTGGGCCTTGACCGCATCGGCCAGCTCCCGGCGCAGGACCCGGATCTCGCGTGGGGCATCGATGCCGACCTTGACGCGATCGCCCTCGACCGACAGGATCGTCACAGTGATCCCGTCGCCGATCAGTAGCCCGTCGCCGATCTTACGCGTGAGCACGAGCATGGCGCACCTCCGCGCGAACACCGACCGTCACCGACGCATCGTCGGCGGCCGCATCCGCAATCAAACCCACCGGTTGGGCGACCGGGTAGCCGGCGCCCGCCTGCACGACCTGACGCGCGACACCCGTACGCCGGTTGAACGCGATCGGGCCCAGCAGGTTGGCCGTGACCTTGACCGGTTCATCGGTGATGGTCAGCAACACCAGCCAATCGAGCTCGCTGGCCGCATCCAGGCCGAGCGCCGCGGCATCCTCCTCGGAGACGCGCGGCCGATAGCCGGGGGCGATCAACTCGGGGTGGGCCGCCGGGAGCGAGAGGCCGGGTTGATCCAACGACACCAGCAGCTTGACCGGGCGCATCTCCTCGGACCGTCGCAGCAGGAAACTGCGCCAATCCGGGCAACCGATCAAACCCTCAGGCAGGTAGACGCGTTGTTCGAGCAAGGTCACCGGCTGTTCGGCCGAATACGGCTGGTCGGTCAGCACGACCTGAGCGCCCCGCCCGGCCGCCACGTCGACCGCCAGCGGTCCGAGCAGGTTGGCCGTGATCTGGAGCGGCTCGGCTCGAACATTCAAGATTGCCAGGGGCAGCAGGGCCGTGGGATCGGCAAAGCCGGCGGCCGCCAACGAGTCGGCGGCGCTGCCGAGCGCGTACCCGGGCACCCACATGCGCGGGTCCACCACCAGGAAACTCAGATTGGGTTCGTCAAGGCTTTCGAGCACGGCGATGGGCGCCGCGTCCGGATCCTGCAGCAGGCGAAAGTGGCGCCACTCCGGGCAGCCAATCAAGCCGTCAGGAAACTCGAGGGAGAGGGATTGAATTTTCATACGACATCCTGTCTTCATCATCGACCACGAAGGGCCGCATGCCATCCATGGCCGTCACGCAACTAGCGAAGGAAGTCAAACAGCGACTGCGAGACCGACTTGGCGGCGGTCTGCAGCACGGCCTGGTTCACCGTCTCAGCATGTTGCAGGTTCATGATCGCCTCGGCCATGTCGACATCCTCCGTCGACGACAGAAGCGACTTCAGCGAAAGTGAGATCTTGTCCATCCGGTCGAGCGTGGTCGTGAGCTCACGGGTGCGGGCGCCATTCGTCGTCCGGGCGGCGTTGACGCCTTCCAGCGCGCTCTGCAGCTGGGCCAGAGAGCTGCCGATGGCCGTGCCGTCGTCGGCGTTGAGCGCATCCCGCAGGCCGAGCAGCGCATCCAGAGTCGGGCGCACGACGGCGTTGCCGTCGACGTTGACCTGCAGGCTGTGGCCGGGCTCGATCAGGTTGTTGATGGGGCCGGCCGTGCTGGCGACATGCGAGGTGACGGCCGCGCCGTTGAACGAGTACGGCTCGGTGTTGATCGCAAAGCCCGAGAAGATGTACGCGCCCCGGAAGGTGGTGTTGCCGATGCCGACCGCGTGTTCGAGCAGGCCGTTGATCTCGTCGGCCAGCCCCTGGCGCTCGGACGCGCCGAGCGTGTCACCCCGGCCCTGCAGCGCCACCTGGATCGAGCGGTTCAGGGTGGACACCAGGTCGGCCAGGGCGGAGTCGTTGACGCCCAGGCGCTCCTGGCTGACCTTGCCCGAATCGACGTAGGCCTGGTGCGTGGCGACGGCCGACCGCAGCTGGATCGAGCGCACGGCCACGTGCGGGTCGTCCGATGGATTTTCGATCTTCTTGCCCGAGGTGGCCTGACGGCGGTACTTCTCCATCTGGCTGGCCGAGGCCTGCATGCGGTCGATCGCATGCTGGTAGGTCATTTGAGTAGTGATACGCATGGCGGCCTCCGTTAGCGGCCCACCAGGCCGGTGTTGTTGATCAGCCGATCGAGCATCTCGTCGACGGCGTTGAGCACGCGCGCGGCCGCCTCGTAGGCCTTCTGGGTCTGCATCAGGTTGGCGGCCTCTTCGTCGAGCGACACGCCGCCGACCGCCTCACGCTGTTGATCGAGCGCGGCGGCCACGGCCTGGCGATCGCCAAAGCGCGTTTCGGCATTGCGGGTCTCGAGCGCGAGCGAGCCGACCTGCGCAGCGTAGGCGTTGCTGAACGTGGCGGTGCCGCCCGACATGGTCAGCGCCCGCTGCAGGTTGGCCATCAGCACGGCGTTGTTGCCGTCACCGGGTGCATTCGGGTTGGACGCCGCAGCGATGTTGCCCACGTCGGCGATGATGTTGGCGTTGAGCTGGATCGAGAGCGCGTTCTGGCCGCTCGGATCGACGGCGGGCTCGAAGAAGTTGCCGCCGAGCACGGCCGAGTCGAGTCGATAGCCGGCGTTGTGCTGGGTGTTGACCTGTGTGATCAGGGTCTGCGCCAACGTGTTCAGGCCGTCGAGCTGGCCTTTGACGATGCGGTCTCGGGCGTCGATGATGCCCGCGATCTCGCCGGTCGTGCCGTTATAGGCCATCGGGGTCGGCGTCTGCCACTGCACGGCCAGCAGGTTGTCGTTGGCCGGGTCGACCACGGTCTGCAGCTTGAAGGCCGAGGTGCCGACCAGCAGCGCGTGGCCGTTGATCGAGGCCATCACGGTGCCGTCGGGCTGGTTCGAAATCGTGGCTCCGGTCAGTTCCGCCAGGCGGTCCGCCAACCGATCACGCTGATCCAGCAGGTCGTTGGGCTGCTGATCTCTTCCGACCACAGTCGCGATCTCGCCGTTCAATCGCGCCATCTGGGTGGCCATGTCGTTGACCTCGTCGACGCGTTGCTGCAGCGCCAGGTCTTGTTCGCCGCGCGTCGCCCGTAGATGCTGGGCCCGGCTGTTGAAGGCCGCGACCAGGTCTTCGGCCCGGCCGCGCAGGTCGCCGCGCAAGGCCGTGTTGGCGGGATCGGCGCTGAGGGCCTGCCAGCCATTGAAGAACGAGTCGATTTTGCCCACCAGCCCTTCGTCGCCGGCTTCATTGAGCAGCGACTCGACCTGGTTCAGGATGTTGCGCTGGACGTCGTATTTGCCGCTCTGGGCCAGCTCGGTCCGATAGCGCGCATCCAGGAAGTCGGTGCCAAAGCGCTTGATCGCCATCACCTGCACGCCGCCGCCGAATTGGCCGGCCCCCCACCCGCCGTTGAGCGACGGGGTCGGGAAGGCGACGCCGTTCTGATACAGCACCTGCTGTCGCCGATAGCCGGGCGTGTTGGCATTGGCGACGTTGTTGTTGATCACGTCCAACGCCTGCTGATGCGCACGGAGCGCCGAGCTGGCGATGTGGATCCCGAAAAACGCACTCACGTCGAACTCCTTTCTCCTCAAGGGCGGCCGGTCAGGCCAGCCACCGCAGAAGAGAACGCTTCACGGCGCGCGCCAGCTCGACGAGCGGCAGGCCGCGCAACATCACGGGCAACAGCATCATCATGCTGATACCTCCACCGACAGGGTCAAGCGCGGCGCCGGGATCGGCTGCGGCCCGTAGACCGGGGCCGGAGTCGCCAGCGTCAGCAGATACGACCGCGTCGCCTCGAGCCGGTCGAGCGCAATCTGGGCCAACGCCCGATTGGCCAGGCCGAAGTCGCGTAATTGGCTGGCGATCGCCAGGATGCCTTCGCGCAGCCGACTGAAGCGGGCTGCCGTCTCGTCGTCGACATCGTTGAGCAGTGCCAGCAAGGTCGCGTCGCCGCCGTGGGCGCGTGACCAGGCGCTGAGCGCCGTGACGCGATCGGCCTCGAGCGTGTTCAGCTGCTCCAGGGCATCTTCCTTCTGGCGCACCGCCACGCTGAGATCCTCCAACGCACCCACGATCAGGGCCTGGCGCTCCTGTTTCGTCAGGGCCAACAGGTGCTGGTACAGCCGGAATTCGCGCGCCAGGATGCGCTCGATCTGTTCCAGGATGGCGGCGGCTTGCTGCTGGGTCATGGCGGTGTCAACTCACTTGCGACGATCAAAGCGTGACCGCGCGCATCAGCTTTCCGGCCAGGGCGTCGTAGGGCACCTGATAGCTTCCGGACTTGATCTGGTCGCGCAAGGCGGCCACCCGGTCCTCACGCACGTCGGGCACATCCGAGAGGGCCGCGCGGGCCTTGGCCAGCTCCACGCCACGATTCGAGAACTCGGCCTGGTCGGGACGGTTGACGCTGCCTGCGGCTTGCGTCGCCGACGTCGCCTGCGCAGGGCGCACCGCCCGCACTTGCTCGATTCGCTGGATATCGTTGCCATTCGGCTCAATCTTCATGTGACCTCAACCCTCTCTAGTCCCGGTCCCCACAGTTCCCAACCAAGTTATCGTCCGCGCCATCCGGAACTTCAGGAGCAATCCGTAAACCGGAGCTAAAGACAAACCGATCTCAAATCTTGGTTGGTCGGGTCGCCGGGCGCTCGTCCCTCGCCCCTCGCTCCCCTGTCCCCAGTCCCAACTCCGTGCCCTAAACTCCACGCTCTACGCTCTACGCATCTGCACCGCCAGGCCGACCATCGTGTCGGTTTGTTGGAAGGCCTTCACCGACAGGCTGTAGGCCCGTTGCAGCGCGATCAGGTTGGTCATCTCCGCCGCCATGTTGACGTTGGAGCCCTCCAGGGCGCCGCCGTTGATCGCGCCGAACCCGGCTACGCCCGGGTTACCGGCGACCGGCGCCCCGCTCGGGTCGCTTTCGACAAACAGATTGCGCCCGTAACCGATCAGGCCGGTCGGGTTGGCGAAGCGCACCAGGCCGATCTGGCCGACCCGCGCCAACGTGCCATCGTCCTGGAGCACGTCGACCGAACCGTCGCGATTGACCGTGATGCGTTCGTCGGGCGTGTTGGCCGGGATCGCGCCCTGCCAGATCAGGCGGTAGCCGTCTCCGGACACCAGGTTGTTGTCGGCGTCGCGCGTGAACTGGCCGTCGCGGGTGTAGGCCGTCCGGCCGTCGGGCAGCTGGATCGGGAAGAACCCGTCGCCGTCGATGGCCAGGTCGAGCGAGCGCCCGGTGGTCTCGAGCCGGCCGTTGGCCAGCAGGATCTGGGTGCCGACCGGCTGGACGCCGTTGATATTCGAACGCGCATTGAGCAATTCCTGGAAGTTCATGCGCTCGCCGCGATAGCCGTAAGTGTTGACGTTGGCGAGGTTGTGGCTGAGCATGTCCACGCCCAGCATGCGCGCAAGCAACGCGGTGCGCGAGGCGACGAGCAGCGACGAAGTGGAAAGAGTCGGCATCACAGCCTCCCGAGGGTGGAGATGACCCGCCCGAGCAGTTCATCCTGGGTTTGGACGAGCTTTTGAGCGGCCTCATAAGCCCGATTGACCTCGACCATCTGCGCCATCATCAAGGTCGGATTGACGTTCGATTCCTCGAGATAGCCCTGCACCACCTGGCCGTAGTCGGTGCTGGTCGGCGCGGCCGCGGCGCTGTACAGGTTGGGCAGGTCGCCGACCAGCTCGGTCCGCGGATCGGTGAAGGCCGCCAGGCCGAGCGTGGCGAAGGGCGGGTTGTCGTCGGCCCGGATCGAACCATCGGTGCCGATCACGATCGTGCCGGTCTCGGGCAAGGTGATGCGCTGGCCGGCGTCGTCGAGCACGAAGTAACCCTCGGTCGTCACCAGGTTCTGGGCCGAGTCGCGCAGGAAACGGCCGTCCTTGGTGTAGCGGGCGCCGCTTGGGGTTTCGACCGTGAAGAAGCCCGGGCCCTCGATGGCGACGTCGAGCGGTTCCTCGGTCTGGCGCAACGCACCCATCGAGTAGTCGGTCACCGGCTCGATCGCTTCAACACCCAGGCCGATCGTGCCGTAGTCAAGCAGCCGATTGCGAAAGGAGTTCGGATACTGCGGCAGATCCTGTACGTCGGTGTTGCGCCAGTCTTCGTTGGTGGTCAACAAAGTCCGGAAGCCAGGCGTGTCGAGGTTCGCCAGGTTGTGCGAGATCAGGTTCTGACGGGTCAGGTTGGTGATCATCGCGGAAGCTGCGGCGTACAGGCCTTTGATCATGGTGGGTCCTTTCGACCGCGCTCAGCGCTTCTTGCCGACGTTGAGCCAGAGCTGCACTTCTTCCCGCGAAGCGCCGAGGTGCCGGGCGATATCGAGCTCGCTCATCCCGCCGGCGGCCATGGCCTGCGCTGCGCCGAGCCGATCGGCGTTGGCAGCGCCCATGACCGACCCGGCCGCGGCAACCGCCACTGACGACGCCGACGTGCCGGAGCTCGGCCGGAGCGCCAACAGCGCCTGCAGGCCGGGGTCGAGGGCCGGAGCGGACTGGGCCGGACGCCGGGCCGATTCGGCGACGGCCCGCAGGCCTTGCTCGGCCGGGGCCATGTCCTGGGCCTGGACCGGCTTACCGCCGGCCAGGGCCGCCTCGCGCGCCAGCGCCACGAGGTTGAGGGTGTTGCTGAGCAGATTGGACGAGATCTTAGACATGGACCATCCCTCCCTGGCGAGCAGTCGGCTCGGCCGGCAGTGCAGCATCATCGCGCGCCGTGTGGCGCGAGCGCGGCACGCGGCGATCCTTGACATTGGCGCCCATAGCCGCGCGCATGTTGAGCACGGCCCGCGCGTGCAGCTGACAGACCCGCGACTCGGAGAGATCGAGCACGGCGCCGATCTCCTTCATGGTCAGCTGTTCGTGGTAGTACATCGCCAGCACCTGCTGCTCGCGCTCAGGCAGGTCACGCAACACCGACGAGAGCTGGCGACGCAGGTCGTGCTCGTCAAGCTGCTCGGCCGGGTCGGGCTGGGCCTCGTCGGCCAGCAGCTCATGCAGCGAGTCGTCGCCGTCGTCACCGTGGCTGAGCGTGTCGAGCGAAACCATGACGCGTCCGGCATCCATCAGGGCCTGACGCAGGTCGTCATCGGTCAGATTGAGGTGGCGAGCCAGCTCGTCGTCGGATGGCGCGCGGTGCAACACCGACCACAGCTCGGCGTAAGCGCCCTGGACCTGGCGCGCGCGGCGTCGTGCAGCCCGCGTCAACCAGTCCTGGGCACGAAGCGCATCCAGCATCTGGCCGCGAATGCGCAAGGTCGCATAGGTGCTGAACTGCGTGCCGTGAGATGGGTCGTAGCGATCGACGGCATCGATCAGGCCGAGCAGGCCCTGCCCGGCCAGGTCTTCGTACTCGGGCCCAAGCGCGGGCGAAAAGCCCAGGCGCCCGAGCACATAGTGAACGAGCGGCACGTAGCGCAGGATGATGGCATCGCGGCTGGGGGCGTCACGCTTCTTGAAGTAACGCTTCCAGAGCGCGGCCTCCTCTTGCGGTCGGCTCTCGACATCCTTGGTTGTCATGATTGGCTCCTCCGTGCGACGCGGGCCGCGGCGCTGTCAGCCGCGTGCGCGCGTATGGCGGAGATCGGGCCTGCTTGTCTCACGCTTGCACCTCGAGATTCGTCCCTACGGCGGCGGTCTCGTCCGCCGCCTCGGATTCCAGTTCGGCCTTGCGCGCGGCCAGGAGGCCGTGTGTCACCAGCCAGTGCACGGTCCACATCACCGCGCCCACCGTGGCTGTCGCCACCAACGCCTGCACCACGGCGGTCGCCACCGGCGTGCCCGTAAACAGCGCCGTCGCGAACACCGTTGCGCCGGTCACGCTGGTCAGGATCTGCGCCCCGGCGAAGATCGCCTCGAGCAGCACCGGCCCGCGCGGCTTGCGCGGCCCTTCGGCCTTCGCCTCCGGCTTGCCCTCTCCGGGTTTGTCTCCCGCACTCTCGTCGGCCATCGCCCTGCCCTTTCATTCGGTTTCGCCGCTCACCAGCCGCCCTCGAACAGGGCGTTGACCAGCCGATTGGGCTGGGCCGGATAGAATTCGTCGAGCACCCGCGGGCCGGCGCTGTAATACAGCAGCGGCAGCTGACTGCGCAGCGCCAGGTTGAAGACGCCGCCGAGGGTGCCCGTCTCATCGAGCTTGGTCAGCACCAGGCCTTTCAGATCGAAGACGCCCAGGGCCGCGAACGCACTTTGCAGATCGGCGTCCTTGGCCGTGGCCGGCGTGGTCAGGTAGGTCAGGCGGGTCGGCAGCGCCGCGAGCAGATCGCTCAACTCATGGAGCTGCGGCGTGCGCCGGACGTTGACGCCGGGCAGGTCGACGATCACCAGATCCGCATCCTGCTCGGCCGCCACCGCCTGGGCCAATTCGTCGGGCGTATAGGCCACGCGCAGCGGCAGGCGCAGCGCCTCGGCGTACATGCGGGCCTGCATGATCGCGCCGGCCCGGTACGTGTCAGCGCACACCCAGGCGGCGCGCAGGCCCAGCCGGCGCGCCGCCAGGTGAGCCAGTTTGGCCGCTGCCGTGGTCTTGCCGGCGCCGGGCGTGCCGACCAGGCAGACCACGCCGCTCGCCAGATTGGGATTCGGCGCCGGCGCGATCAGCCGCGCCGCCAGCCGGTTTCCGACGAAGGCCTGCACCTGCTCGGGTTCGAGCAGAGCCTTGGCGCTGAGCGACTCGAGCGCGGCTTCGAAGTGTTGGCGCATCAGATCGACCTCAACGCCCTGTTCGATCAGGGTCGCGTAGAGATCGGCCACCGCCGGGCTCCAGGTGTCCTCGGGCAGCGCGGTGAAGGCCATCGGCGGCGTCGCCTCGCGGTCGCTGACGTCTACCCCCTCGTCCGCCTCGACGATGTCGAACGTGGTGGCGGCAGCAGGGGCGGGTGGCGTCGCCCGCCGCGTCTGCAGCGCGGCGCGGACCGCGCCGGCCAGCGCCGCCAGACTGGCCGGCTGGGGTGCGCCGGTCGTGGTCGGCGGCTCAGCCAGGTCAGCATTGCGCGAGCCCTTGCTCGACGAAGCGCGCAGGCGCTCCATGACGCGCTGTTCGGCGTCGTTGAACGAGGCCTTTTGCGGCGGTGCCGGCCGCGTCGCAGGACGGGCCGTGGTCAGCGCGCGCGGCGCGGCCAGGGCCGCGCGACCGGCGCCGCCAACCGTGGCGGGTGGCATGGCCACGACTTCGACCGCGGGCTTCTTCCAGACCTCCCAGGCAGCACCGCCCGGGATCTGGCGCACCGAGACGATCAGGGCTTCGGGCCCAAGCTCGTCCTGGATGCGCTCCAGCGCAGTCAGCATGTTGGGGGCCTGATACGTTCGAGCTTGCATCGTCATCTCCCTCACGCGGCCGGTTCAACCATGCCGTGCGCTTGCACCGGCGTGCCGGTGCTGATCTCCGAAAACGCGAGCACTACCAGGTTAGGGAGCGATCGCTCCACCAGGCGGCGAAATGCCAGCCGCAATTCACGCGGCACCAACAGCACCGGCGTATACCCTTGCTGCGCCAGCGACTCCATGGCGCTCCCTGTCCCGGCGATCACGGCCTGGGCCGTGCCGGCGTCGATCTGAAAACCGAAACCCCGGTCGGCCGGTCCGAGCGACGCCCGCAGTTGGGCCTCGACCTGCGGGGCCAGCGTGATCACATGGACACGGCCATCCTGGCCGCGGAACAGGTTCGAGAGCGTGCGCGCCAGCGTCTGCCGGCAGGCCTCGGCCAATACATCCGGATCACGCGTGACCCGCGCCGAGTTCGCCAGGACCTCGAAGATCGTCGACAGGTCGCGGATCGGCACGCGCTCGCGCAGCAGGTTGCGCAACACGTCCTGGACCTCACCGAGCGAGAGCAGATCGGGCACCAGGCCCTCGACCGCCGCCGGCTGCTCGCGCTTGACGCGGTTGATCAACTCCTGGACCTCCTGGCGGCCGAGCAGGCCCGACATGTGCGCGCGCACGACCTCGGTGAAGTGCGTGCCGAGCACGGTCAGGACGTCGACCACCATGCACCCGAGCAGGTCGGCGCGCGGCTTATCGGCATCCGTGATCCACATCGCCGGCAATCCGAAGGCCGGATCGGTCGTTTGAGCGCCGTGCAGATCTTGCGATCCGTCGGGCCCAAGGATGGCCAGGTGCCGGTCGAGCATGAGCTCACCCTTGGCCACTTCCTCGCCGCGGATCTTGATGCGGTAAGCCTGCGGGCCGAGGCGGAGGTTGTCGCGGATGCGGACCTTGGGCAGCACCAGACCGTATTCGGCCGCGATCTGTTTGCGGATACCGGTCACGCGCTTCAGCAGGTTCTCGGCGCGCTCCTCCCCCACCAGCGGGATCAGGGCATAGCCGATCTCGAGTTCGAGCGGATCGACCGTCAGCAGGTTCGCGATCTCTTCCGGGCCTTCGAGGGCCGGGGCCGCGGGAGCCGCCTCTGGCGGGGCCAGCAGCGCCAACTGCTGATTGCGCCAGAGCCAGTAGGCTGCCCCGCCCAGACTGACGCCCACGATGATGAAGGGCACGAAGGGCATGCCCGGCACGATCGCCAGGCCGCTGATCATGACGCCCACGATGGCCAGCACGCTGACGTTGCCGAGCTGGCTGACGACATTGGAGCCCAGCGATGACTCGCCCGAGGAGCGCGTGACGATCAGGCCGGCGGCGGTGCTGACCAGCAAGGCCGGGATCTGGGTAACCAGACCGGAGCCAACCGTGAGCAGCGTGTAGGTCTGCAGCGCCTCGGTCAGATCCATCCCGCGCATCAGCATGCCGACCGCGAAGCCGCCGATGATGTTGACGACCACGATGATGATCGCGGCCGTCGCGTCGCCGCGCGTAAACTTCGACGAGCCATCCATCGCGCCGTAGAAGTCGGCCTCGGCCTGGATCGCCAGGCGCCGCGCCCGGGCCTGTTGCTCGTCGATCAGGCCGGCGTTCATATCGGCGTCGATCGAGAGCTGCTTGCCGGGCATCGCGTCGAGCGTGAAGCGCGCCGCCACCTCGGCCACGCGACCCGCGCCGTTGGTGATCACCACGAACTGGATGATCATCAGGATCACGAAGATCACGACGCCGACCACGTAGTTGCCGCCGACCACGAAGTCGCCGAATGTCGCGATCACGCGCCCGGCGTCTCCGCCGAGCAGGATCAGACGCGTGGCGGCGATACTGATCCCCATCCGCAACAGCGTGATCAGCAACAGCACCGACGGGAAGGCGCTGAATTCCATCGGCTGCTTGATGTACAGCGACAGCAGGATCACGCCGACCGAGAGCGCCAGGTTGGCCGCGATCAGCAGGTCGAGCAGCAGCGGCGGCAACGGCACGATCATCAGGCTCAGGATCAGGATCAGAGCCACGACGAGCACGGCGTCGCGCGAGCCCGTCAGGGCGCGCCAATCGAAGCGGGGGAAGGTCGGAACTTGAGTGGTCATCGGCAGTGGCTACACGGGCACGCTGGCCCCCTTCGGGCGTTTGAGGCCATACACATAGGCCAGCACCTCGGCCACCGCGAGATACAGCTGCGGCGGGATGGGATCGTCGATCTCGACCATGCGATAGAGCGCGCGCGCCAGCGGGGGGTTCTCGACGATCGGGACGTTGTGCTCACCGGCCACCGCGCGGATGCGCAGCGCTACACCGGAGACGCCCTTGGCCACCACAGCCGGCGCGTCCATGTCGTCGCGCTTGTACTTCAACGCCACGGCGTAGTGCGTGGGGTTAGTGATCACCACATCAGCCTTGGGCACCGCCGACATCATCCGCTGCCGCGCCATCTTGCGCTGCTGCTGGCGGATGTAGTTCTTGATCTGCGGGTTGCCCTCGTTCTGCTTGTACTCTTCCTTGACCTCCTGCTTGGTCATCTTGAGCGACTTCCACCACTCCCAGCGCTGGTAGGCGTAGTCGGCCACGGCCACGATCAGGTACGTGCCGGCAACCCGCCAGAACAGGCTGAGCGACAGGCTGGTCCAGACCCCGACCGCATCACGCAGCGACATCTGCGCCAACCCCGGCAGCTGATCGGCCTCGCCTTCAAGAAAGCTGTAGGCCACCCAGCCGATCACAATCAACTTGGCCGCGGCTTTCAGCAGGTTCACCAGGCCGTTGACGTTAACCAGGCGCTTCAAGCCCTCGAGCGGGTTCAGGCGCGAGGCATCGAACCACGGGCGCTGGCTGGCCCAGACCAGACCGGTCTGTCCCAGCGACGCGGCGATGGCCACCGCGGCGATGACGCCCACGATCAGCGCCAGATCGCCGAGGCCGGGCACCTGGCGGCCGAGCGCCTGCAGCATCACGTCGCCCACCGCCCCATCGGAAAGCAGGGTGATGGCCGGGAACGCCGTAAGCGTCTCGCGGATGGCCTGGCCCGAGTGCGACGCGAAGCTTGCGCCGGCGATATTGAGGATGGACGCGGCGGCCAACAACACGGCAGCCGACTGAAGCTCGACCGAGCGCGCGATCTGACCCTTCTGTCGGGCCTCGGCCAGGCGGCGTCCGCTGGGGGCTTCGGTGCGTTCCTGTGACATGTCACATCCCTACCAGCCACTGCATGCGCGGACCGATGTCGCGCACCAGGACAGTCAGGCCGGGCACGATCACACCCAGCGAAGCGATCAGGGTCACCATGACGATGGCGACTTTGAGCGGCCCTTCAAGGAAGAAGACCTGGATCTGCGGCGCGACCCGGGCCAATAACCCGAGCGTCAGGTCGGCCATCAGGCTGGCGGCCAAGACAGGCAGCGCCAACGTCAGGCCGGCCGTCAACAGGCTTTGCGACAACATCAACAGGCGTTCGAGCGAGAAGGTCGGGAGCGGCCCGGCCACCGGCAAGGCCCGAAACGTCCCGGCCAGGCCAAGCAAAACGAGATGATGGCCGTTCAGGGTCAGGAAGATCAGGCTGGCCAGGATCAGGTAGAGCTGGTCGAGGGCGGTGCTGGCGCTATCGAAGGCCGGGTTCATTACCCGCCCGGCCGCAAAGCCGCCGCCGGTGCTGACGTACTCGCCCGCGGTCTGAATGGCGCCGAACGTCAACGTCGCGACGAACCCGATCGCCCAACCCAGGACGAACTCGCGCGCCAGGGCTGCGCCAAAGCCGAGCAGCCCCAACGGCTCGGCCTCCGCGGCCAATGGCGTCCACGGGATCAGCAGCATGGTGAGCAGGATGCCCAGCGGCACGCGCACGCGATTCGGGATGGCGCGGCCGGCCAGCACGGGCACCTGAACCGCGGCAGCCATGATGCGCGTGAACGCGAGGATGAACATCTGAACCTGGGCCAGTGCAATGATCACGTGGCGTCTCCTGCAAAACAGCATAGGAGAGCGGACGAGCGGGGTCAGTAAACGGCCGATGAACCGCCGCTAAAAGCGCAGTTAAATACGGGTCGTCGGGCTCAAGTCGGCGCGGGGACGGTCGATTCGCCCAAAGCTCGCGTGAAGATCGCGGAAGTTTAGGCGGGCTTTATGGCAGCCGACCGCAACATTGAGCATGCTCAAGGGGATGAGGTGAGCCATGAATGACTTTCGTACGCGACTCTATGAAGCGCTATTGGTCGCTTTCGGGCGTGTGCTCGCGAAATACAACATCTTTGCGGAGGGTGCCGTCCTGCGCGACGTAGGAAAAGAGATCGTTGATTACCTCAACGCCCACGGCCTGGACTTCACCGAGCACGGGGACATCGCCGACCTCAGTCGGTTGACGGATCTCTTCATTCAGAACGGATTCGCCGGGAGCGTCGAGGTCGAACCGGCCCCGAGGGGCACGCGTTATATCTGGCACGACCTGTACGGGCTGGAAGCCTATCAGCAGCTCCATGAAGTCGCCGACAACCCGTTCCTCTCGTGCCCGCTCAATTTGTGCCTGTACTACATCGCCGACAAGCACGGCAAGACCATGCGCTTGCACAGCAAGACCTTCGACCTCGAGCACCGGCTCACTGTCTCGGATTACGAAGTAGTCGACAAAGAGACCAACAACCCCAGCGCGCTCGACGCACTGGTGGTCGAGAACGCGCGCCTGGTGGAACTCTCCCATGAGCGCGAGATACTCTACAAACATCAGGCAGCACCGATGCCCTTACCGGATTGAGTAACCGCCGCCATCTGTTCGAGCAAGCGAGCGCGCTGCTAGACCGCTGTCAGTCTCAGGGCCAACCGATTGCGGTCTTGGTGTTCGATATCGATCACTTCAAGCGGATCAACGACACGTACGGCCATGGCGCCGGCGACTCGGTCCTGCGCGCCATCGCCGACGTGTGTCGTCGTTCGGTGCGGGCGACCGATCTGGCCGCGCGCGTCGGCGGAGAAGAATTCGTCGTCGTGATGCCCGGCACACCGCTCGAGGGTGCGCTCGAGTTAGCGGAACGGCTGCGGCTCCGTGTCTGGGAGATCGAGCACACTGTCGCGCCGGGGATCGTCGACCGGGCCACGATCAGCGTCGGCGTGGCGGCCAGCGACGTGGCTGGCAGCGGGCTGGCCGAGTTGATGCATAGCGCCGACGAGGCGCTCTATCGTGCCAAGGCCGCAGGACGCAATCGCTCGGTCGCTCACAGCCCGGCGCCAGTCACCGCGTAGACGCCGTCCGAAACACAAACGCGCGGGCCCCGGGCTGAGTGCCCCCGGAGCCCGCGCGTTTGTATTCGAGAGCCGCGCTCAGTGCAGTCGCGGCGGTCGCTGGGCATACAGGTCGAAAAAGGCCTGACTGACCCGCGGATCGAAGTGCGTGCCCGTGTCGCGCCGGATGATGTCGACCGCGACCGGATGCGAATACGGCGGCTTGTAGGGTCGGCGCGAGCGGATCACGTCGTAGGCGTCCGCCACCGCGAAGATCCGGGCGCCGAGGGGGATGTCGTTGCCGCGCAGTCGATGCGGGTAGCCGTCGCCGGCCCAGCGCTCGTGGTGGTGAAGCACCAGTGGCAGAGCCGACTTCAGGAAGCCGAGCTCGCTCAAAATGTCGTGCCCCAGCTCAGGGTGCTGGCGCATGACGTGCCATTCATCGGTGCTGAGCGGCGCCGGCTTGCGCAGAATCGAGTCCGGCACACCGATCTTGCCGACATCGTGCAGCATCGCGCCGACTTCGATTGCGCGCAATTCGGCCGGGGCCAGCCCCAGGGCCATCCCTAACGTCAGCGAGATCTGCACCACCCGACGGGAGTGCGCCTCGGTCTCGGTGTCACGGGCATCAAGCATGCGCACCAAGGCGCGCAGGGCCCCGGAGTTCGCCTGCTCGATCGGCCCACCCCACCCGGGCGTGGCCGGGATCATGTTCCACTTCGTTGCCATCGCTGCTGCCGTCATACCTCTCCTCGGCGACCCGCTGTCCAGCCAGCGGAAGTGTCAGAATGTGTTGCGCCTGGGCGATCAGCGCATCCACGTCCACGGGCTGGAGCAGGAAACCGAGCGCCCCGACGGCGGCTGCACCGATCCGGACTTCCGGCGACGCAAAGTCGGAGATCAAGACGGCCGGCACATAACGCCCGGCCTGGCGAAGCACGTCCAACCCGTTGATCTGCGGTAACCATAGATCTAGCAAGATCAGTGCCGGTTGGCGTGTCTCGAGCAGATGAAGTGCCCCCGGGCCATCGGTGGCGACCCAGACCGTCCAGCCCAGCCCGCGCAGACGCTCGACCAGGATGTCGCGTTCGGCGCCGTCAGCCATCGCGACGGCAACGGCTCGCGCGGGCGCCGACGTCGCGGCGGAAGTCGCCACGCGCGGAGTCGTTCGGACGGTTTTGGGTCTGCGCACCAGCGCAGGGTTGGGGTTGACGGCGGCGGTCGTAGGCATGGGTTCGTGCTCCCTGCTCGTCCGCGACGTCTCATGGCGTCGTGGAGCGTGCTCTGACCCGATCGCGTGGGCGTTCGTTTGTCAGACGGATCAAGTCGGGGTCGTCCCAGGCATCTGGGCGGCGAGCCGGGGCTTGTCGACAAACGGGCCAGCCGGCGATCCGGTCATTGTCTGCCGCGCCCTGAGAACCAGAGCGTCCAGGTCGATGGGCTTGAGCACGAAGCCGAGCGCTCCGGCGGCCACCGCGCCCAGCACCAACTCCGGCGAAGCCACGTCGGAGAGGATGATGGCCGGGGCCGGATTCTGCGCCTGACGAAGAACCTCCAGCCCATTGACTTGCGGCAGCCACAGATCCAGCAAGATCAGTGCCAGAGTCCGCGTTTCGAGCAAATGCAGGGCATCCGGCCCGCTCCCGGCTGTCACAACCTGCCACCCCAGCCGTTCGAAGCGGAGCCGGATCAGATCCCGTGTCAGCCCGTCAGCCAGGGCCAGGCCGATCAGACCCGGCTGGGCCACGGGGATCTGGCTGGGCCGCTGCAACGGCTGGGTTTCGCCCGCCGGGCGGGAAATGCGCGGAAAATCGGCGCGTCGGATCGACATGACCACCCTCCCCAATCGGCGGCTCAGTGCACCAGGTCCGGCAGGCTGGTGAACAGCCCGCTCATGAAGGTCAGCATCTGTTGAGCCATCCAGGCGCCCAGAAAGAACACCACCAGCCCGACGCCCACGATCTTGGGCACAAAGGTCAGGGTGGCCTCATTGACCGACGTGGCCGCCTGCACCAGGCTGATGGCGCTGCCCACGACCAGGCTGACGAGCAAGGCCGGGCCGGCCAGCATCAACGTCAGCTGCAGCGCGTTTTGGGCCAGGGTCAGGATGTAGGATTCTGTCATCGTTTACCTCTCGTCAGCGCGGCCCGGCCGCATTATTGAAAGCTCAACACGAGTGAACGGGTCAGCAGATACCACCCGTCGACCATGACAAAGAGCAGCACTTTGAAGGGCAGTGAGACCAGCGACGGTGGTAGCATCATCATGCCCATTGCTAAAAGCACGCTCGATACCACCATCTCGATCACCAGAAACGGCACATAGATCACGAAGGCCATCGTGAAGGCCGTCCGCAGTTCGCTGATGACGAAAGCCGGGAGCAGCGACACGGTCGGGACCTCGCTCAGCGCATTCGGCCGGGTTGTTGCACCGCCCAGACTAAGGAACAACTCGATGTCTTTGGCGCGGGTCTGCTTGAACATGAACTCGCGCACCGGCTCCATGGCATTCTCGAAGGCCTGCGTTTGCGTGATTTCTTCGCGCAGGTAAGGCTGCACGGCCTGCTGATCGACCTTCTCGTAGACCGGCGCCATGATGAACAACGTCAGCAACAGGGCCAGCCCGACGATGACCTGGTTGGGCGGCGCCGTCGGCGTGCCGAGGGCTGTGCGGAGCATCGAGAGCACGATCACGATGCGCGTGAACGAGGTCGCCAGGATCAGGATCGACGGAGCCACCGAAAGCACCGTCATCAACACCAGCAGTTGGACGCCAGATGTCACCTGGGCCGGCTCGCCGACTGGATCAACGCTGAGCGTCACGCCCGGCGCCGCCAGTTCCGGCGAGGACGCGCACCCGGCCAGCACAAGCGCCAGACCGGCTGCGCCCAGCAGTCCAAGGATGCGTCGCCCGCCCCGGCTCATTTGGCCGCCTCCCCGCCCAGCAGACGGGCGAACAGGGCCTCAGCCGAGACCGGCGCCGCAGGGGTGACCTGAGCCCCGGCAGGGTTCGGCTCCAACTCAACCTCGGCCAGGGTCTGCAACCCTCCGTCCGTGGCCCCGATCAGGAACGTGCGATCGCCGACCTGGATCAGGTGCACGGCCTGGCGCGGCGCCAGGCGCAGGCTTTCCACAGTACGCATGACTCGGCCGCCTCGAGCCGACAAACTCGTGAACCGCCGCAGGGCGTACAGGCTCAAGTAGATCAGGCCGATGACGATACCAAAGCTAATCAGCAAACGAAGCGCCAGAGTGGCTTCGTCCCCCAGCGCCCCGCCGGTGTCGGAGAGCGTGAGCGCAGCCAGGCCGACTGCCGGAAGGGCAGCCAGGCCGATGCCCCATTGCTGCCAGGGTCGCAGCGTTCGCCACCGAACGATCAATGCTTGAATAGTCATCTTGATGCCTGTTCGGGCGCCGCCTGTCGGCGCCCTGTCCGATTCGCTAAGTCTGTGCGACGCTCTGCGCCGGGCCAAGCCCGGGCCGGGTGGCCACAAGGGCCAAGACTACGATGCCCGCTTGGTGGGCGTCAGGATCTCTGTGATCCGAATGCCGAATTTGTCATCGACCACGACTACTTCGCCGCGCGCCATCAACTTGTCGTTGACCAGCACGTCAACGGCGTCGCCCGCCATGCGATCGAGCTCGACCACTGCCCCGTTCTGCAGATCGAGCACCTCGCGAACCGAGAGCTTTGTGCGCCCCAGCTCGACCGAGATACGCAACGGCACATCCATCAACAGGTCGAGCCCGTTCGGCATGCCGACCGGCAGGTCGGGCGCGATCGGAGCAAACGAGGCCGTCCGGACCTCAGTGTTCTCGAAGTCACTCATGGGTTCACCTCAAACAACGTCGGGTCGTCTTCCGCGCTAACCGACGATTTGATCTGCACGCACATTCGGCCGTTAAGCGTGCCCGGCCGGGTCAGGAAACGCAGGCGATCGCTGATGAACATCCGCAGGTCCTGGCTGACCGATGTCTCAAGTCGGATGACGTCTCCGGTCTGCAGGCCGACCAGTTCACCCATGGTCAGCTCCGCCCCGCCCAATTCGATCCGGATGTTCATCGGCACCTTGCTCAGGCGCCGGAACACCGTGTCGCGCGATTCGTCGGTGGGCTGCTGCTCCTCCTGGCCCGCGATCCAAACGTGCGGGTTCAGAAGGTTCGCCACTGGCTTGAGCATCATGAACGGCACATAGATGCCCATGGTGCCGATCGTGGTCTGCTGGATCGTTACCTCGAAGACGATGTTGAGCACGCGGGCATTGCCCATCATCATCTGCACCCAGTGGTGATTGTTGGTGCTGTCCTCGAGCCGCGGCTCGATCAACGGGATCATCTTGCCCCACGACGCCTTGATGTCGTTGAGCATGTACTCGACCGTGCCGTTCATCAACGCCTGACCGATGTCGGTCAACGCCTTGCCGGTCACGTTGCTCTGCCCCGAGCCGCCCAGCAGGCGGTCGAGCATGACCCAGATGATGTCCTGACTGAAGACCATCAGCATCCGGCCGGGCAGCGGATCGAGCGCCAGGACATGAAAGAGCGTGCCGGGCTGCAGCTCCTTCAGGAAATCGTCGGAGCGTCCCTGTTCGACGTGCACCACCCGCGGCCGGAACTCGGTCCGGATGTACGGAGGCATCGAGGTCGTCAAGCGCTCGGCCATGTTCTCGTGCACGAGCTCGACCGCGCGCATCTGCTCCTTTGAGAAGCGATCCGGCGACCAGAAGTTGTAAGGCCGAATGTTGCGCTTGTCGACCGGCGCCTCGCCCGCGGCCGCCGCGGCGGTCGAACCGCCCGCGCCCGGTGCGCCCGCGTCCATCAGTTCGGCGAGGTTCAGGCTCTCGCCGCTGGTGGCGTCTTCGGCTTGCAGCGCGCCGCTCAGCAGCGCATCGATCTCGGCCTGAGAGAGCATTACTGCACCACGAATTCCGTGAAGTACACGGCGATCACGCCGAGCTCGGGAAGGCGCGCGTTGATCTCTTTCTTGATCTCCTCGCGCAGGGCTTCCTTGCCCTCGACTGTGTAGATCTGGTCAAAGGTCTTGCTGGTCAACAGTGTGTTCAAGATGTCGTTGATGATCGGCATCTTGTTGGTGATCAGGGTTTCGAACTCCGCGATGCGCGGGTCTTCGACCACGGCCGCCTCGCCCTCGGCCGCAGCCGCTTCCTCGGTTACTTCCTCAGCCTCGAAGAAGAAGTCGAGCGGCGGGACCTCGATCGTGATCGTGGCCTTCAGAAAGCGCCGGCCGCCAGGGTCGGCCAGGTTGACCACCTTGGTGCCCGTATCGACCATCTGGCCCTGACCGGGCTCGTAGATCTTGATGATCGTCGGGCCTTCCTCGGTCGTCCCATGGCCCGCGCTGGTCGAGGCCTCGCCCTCTGTTTCGCCAACCGTCAGCTCGCCGCCCAGCGTGCTCGGCACGGTTGGGATCTGGCCGGCATACGACAGATAGAACGGCTTGGGCATGTCGTCGGGCGCAAACATGATGTAGCCCATCAGGCCATTCATCGCGAACACCGTCACCAGCATGATGTTCTGCAGCACCATGCCCACGGTCTTGAGGATCGGCATGAGCTTCTTCATGGGGTCGTCCCTCCACTGGTCGTGCCATCCGAAACACCGGGCAGCTCCACGATATCGGCGCCCTCCGGCTGAAGCACGACGTTGTTGCTTTCGATGGTGTAGATCACGGCGATTTCGGCTCGCCGGTTATAAGCGCGGTTTTGCTCGGTCGTGTTCGGGAAGAGCGGGTCATACTCGCCCCGCCCGACGGCCGACAGCAGCGAGGGGTCGACCCCGTTCGCCGCGAAATAACGCACGATGGCCGTCGCCCGCGCGGTCGAGAGCTCCCAGTTGGTCGGGTAGCGCGGATCGGTTGGCGGCGTATCGTCGGTGTAGGCCGTCACCCGGATCTGATTGGCGACCGGAACCAGCATCTTGGTGATCTTGTCGAGCACATCGCCGGCCTCGACCCGAAGATCCGCACTGTTTGGCTCGAAGATCAGGTTTTCGCTCAGCGAAAGCATGACGCCTTCGATGTTGTTCTGAACGCTGACGCTGTTGCCAAAGCCCGACGACTCGAGCAGACCCGAGAGGTCGCTGGCCACGTCCATGGTGTCTGTCGTGCGGGCCGGGAAGCCCTCATCGGGGTTGACCGGGTTGGGACGCGACTCGCCGGTACCGGCGCCGTCGGTGTTGATGCCGGCATCGACTACGCTGGCCGGGATCCCGCCTTTGCCGTCGAGCGCGTCGCGGAAGGCCTCAGCCAGCGCCCGGTAGCGTGCGATGTCGACCTGCCCCATGGTGTACAACACCAGGAACAGCGCCATCATGAGCGTGATCAGGTCAGCGTAACTGACCAGCCAGCGTCCGCTGTCACCGCCACCGTGGCTCATGCTTCAGCCCCTGCCTTCGCCCCGGCGCCCTTCGGCTCGCGCGCCGCCGGCGCCAGGAAACCGCCCAGCTTTTCCTTGACCACCCGCGGGTTTTCGCCCGCCTGCAGCGCCAGGATGCCCTCGACCAACATGTGCCGGAACGCTTGCTCCTCCTCGTCCTTGGTCTTCAGATTGTTGCCGATCGGCAAGAAGATGAAGTTCGAGGCGGCCAGGCCCCACCACGTCGCCAGGAAAGCGGCCGCAATGCCGTGGCCGAGGTGCGACGGGTCGTCCAGGTGTTGCATGAGCACGATCAGCTCCATGACGGTACCGATGATGCCCATCGTCGGGGCATAGCCGCCGGCGGCGGCGAAGTAGCCGATGCCGTGGTTGTGACGCTCGTGCATGTTGTGCACTTCGATCTCGAGGATCTGGCGCACCTGGGCCGGGTCGACACCGTCCACCACGAGCTGCAGTCCGCGCCGCATGAACGGATCATGGACCTTCTTGGCATCCTCTTCGAGCGCCAGCAGACCTTCACGGCGGGCTTTGTCCGACATCGTCACCAGCTCGTTGATGGCGTGCGCGATGTCCTCCTTGTCGGCCATAAACGCTTTGCCGAACAGCTTGGGCAGGCCCAGCGTGATCTTGAGCGGGTATTGCATCGCCGAGATCATGAACGGCGCGATCAAGCACAGCATGATCGGCACCGGGCTGGACACAAGCTGCATAGGGTTGCCGCCGGCGAGCACGTTCGCCACCATGGTGATGGCGATCGAAGCGACGAAACCAATGACGGTTGCCAGATCCATGGTTCACTAACCTCCGCGGCGGATCACCTGCGGCGGCGCTCCGTAGGCCGACCGCTTGAAAGCCAACACCGCCTCAACCACTTCATCGGGCTTTTCCTTGATCAGCAGCTTGGTGCCGTTGAGCAGGGTCAGCACGGTATCCGGGGTCGATTCGATGAACTCGATTTGCTCGGCATTGACATACAAGCGCGAGCCATTCAGTCGCGTCACTGCGATCATGTTGCTCCAGGAGGCAGCCAACCGCCTCCCAACGATGGTAGCAGTCGGGTATGGGCGGTGTCAGTAAACGGGCGCTGAATTGAGGCTTAAGGGAGGCTAAACGGGCTCAAGTTGCCGCTGCAGCGCGGGACGAGGGCCGGAGGTCGAAGCTCGAAGGCCGAAGGTCGAAGGCCGAAGGCCGAGGGTCGAAGGTCGAGGGTCGAAGGTCGAACGAGCCACGGTGCGCAAGCCCCCTCCACAGAAACGCGGCGAGGGTAATCCGCGATTCAGGCAGTTCTGCCGCGTTTCTGAGGAGGGGGTTGGGGGTGGCCAGCTCGCGTTACGAACGCCCGTTGCC
>JAEURK010000023.1 GCA_016789175.1 Anaerolineales bacterium | reverse complement strand
CCCGCCCCGCCTCGGGGGTTAAAAGAGACGAAATGTGGGGGGGCTCCCGCTCGGGGCTGCGCCCCGCGCCGGCGCCACCCCTCATTTCGTCCAGCGAATGAACCAACGTGTCAAGCACGTCCGGCTGCGTCCCACAACCGGAGCAGCCCCACCTTTCTACCGAGGTAGATGCTGATGTGCCTCACAGGACGGTCTGCCGGCAACGATCCGCCGGCAGCGATCCGCCGCCCTGATCAGTAAACGCCGTATTCCTTGGTCGTATCGACCCAGACATCGACGAGCTCGGGCTTGCAGCCCTCCATCTCGCCGATGCCGGTGGTCATGATGAAGCCGCCGCCCTTGCCGACCTCTCGACAGAGCTTGATCGTGAACTCGCGGACCTCATCGGCCGTGCCGGCCTGGAGCAGCGAATTGGGCATGCCGCCCGCGATGCACATCGTGTCGCCGACGACTTCCTTGACCTTGAAGATGTCGCTGGCCTGGAACAGCCCGACCACCTTGCCCTTGGGCAGTTGTGCCAGATAGTGCAGGCGTTGATCCCAGACGCCCTCATAGAACACGAACGGCTGGATCCCGGCCGCGACCAGGCCCTCCTGCATGGCTTTGAGGGTCGGCCAGTAGAACTTCTCGAACTGCGGGATCGACATGAACCCGTCCGAGCCGCGGTGCAGCGGGATGAACGAGACGTTGATCCCGGTCGCGCGGCTCCAGTTGATCGCAAACTCGAGCTCGAATTCGAGCGCACGATCCATGGCAGCCAGCAGTTTCTCGGGTCGGCGATGGATGTCGAGCATGATGCCGCGCATGCCGCGCAGCGTGTCCGACATGAAGTCGAACGGCGCCTCGATCAGCGAGCCGACGAAGGTCGGCGGCGCGAAGCCGAGCTCGGCCATGCGTCCCACCGACGCGATCGCGCGGGCATCCGCCACGGCCTGGGCCTCGATGCCGGCGGCCAGGTTACGGAGCGCCTCGACGATCGGCGGCGCCTTGAGCGAACCGAGGTTATAGAGGAAGTAGTGGCCAAAAGCCGCCAGGCCCAACGGCGGCAAGGCCGCAAAGCCCGCCAGCCCCGGGAAGACCCGCGGCCAGTACTTGCGGATCGCCCAATCGCCGGGGTCGGCCAGGAAGGCGTCGTAGTCTTCGCCCTTCATGTATTCGCCCTCGACGAACTGGAACGAGCCGTCCGCCGGGAGGCCGTGGCCCGGGAATTTGGTCATCCGGTCGCCGCCGATGGCCAGGCTGGAGGCGGGATTGTTGTAGATGCTCATCGCGCTGTCGGGCTGGAAGCGCAGCGCCGCGGCCTCGAGCAACTCCTGCTCCTTGGCGGCATCCTCATGCAACTGCTGGCGCGTGATCCCGCCCATTTCGGCAAGCATGTAGCCGAAGCCAAGTTGGATCGGGATGCGATCCGGCTGGCCCAGCCTGAGCGCGGTCTGCAGGCGCGCCATGCGCTCGCCGAATAACTGCTGCGGTGTCTTGCCGGCGTCGAGCGCCGCCATTGTGGTTTTCTCAGTCATTGCCGTTGGCCCCCGTCCATTGCTTGGTGAG
>JAEURK010000015.1 GCA_016789175.1 Anaerolineales bacterium | reverse complement strand
TCAGTCGGTTGATCGGTCATACGCTTGCTCCTCGTCACGGGCCGCGCCACCCACCGGGGTGATCTCGCGCGCGCGGAATGAAAGCCCTGTCCGGCGCGTCGGTTGTCCAGCGACCTCGATTAGTCAGACTATTATCTTACTAATTCCTGTCCGATTTACAGTTGACCTTGGTCCTATTGCGGCGTTTCGCGCAGCAAATGGCCCAAAAAGCCTAGGCCGTGAACTCGTCCCGGGAACGGATGTCGCGCTGGCTGAGCTCCTCGAGGACGCGCAGGAGCACCCAGTAGATCAGGAGCTGGACGCCGACCACGACCAGCATGGCGCTGCCGAGCAGATACAGCCATAAGCGAGCCACGTCCCAGCCCGAGATGCCGAGCACGGCCGAGGTCGTGCCGACAATCAAGCCCACCACCGTCAGGAGCAGGCCGGCCCAGCCGAAATGCCGATCGAGCGGGGTCTTGAAGATCGGCTTGCCGAACAGACCCTGGCGGACCGGCTGTTTGTAGAAGAGCGTGACCAGATAGTTGAAGGTCACGCCGAGGGCGAAGATGCTGACGCCCACGACGCCCGAGACCATCGCCGCGAACAGCCCGGCCACTTCCCAGGCGCCCAGGTTCGTGACGCCCGAGAAGCGCGCGATGACCAACCCCAGCAAGGCCAGCGCGGCCACGGCGACGCCGCCGATGCCGATCTTGCCCAGGATGCTGACCGGGTTGTAGGCCAGCGCCGTCCACACGATCGACTGCAGGAAGATCGCGCCGTCGCGGACCACGCTCAGCTTCGAACGACCCAGGCGCTCGCTGTACGGGATCGCGACCTCTTCGACCTTCAGGCCTTCGTGGATCGCGCGCGTGCTCTGAACGGGCGTGAGGTTTAGCCCGTCGGGGAGTGGGTACATGCGGGTCAGCACGTCTTTCTTGAAGACGCGCATGCCGCTGGCGCTGTCGGTGACGCGGGTATTGCTGATCAGAGTCAGCAGGTTGGCGAAGAAGAAGTTGCCGATGCGGCGCATCGGCGGCATCTCGCTCTTGGCGCCGGCCATGCGTGAGCCGATCACCAGATCGACGCCGCCCAGGGCGCGCACGCACAGCTGCGGGAAATACTCGGGCGGATACGTGCCGTCGGCGTCCAGGAAGCCGATCAGATCACCCTTGGCGGCGTTGAAGCCGGTCTTGAGCGCGCCGCCGTAGCCCTTGTTCTTGACATGCTTGATCAGGGTGACGCCCTCGATCGACGAGGCGATCTCGGCGGTGCGGTCGCGCGAGCCGTCGTCGACCACGACCAGTTCGGCCAGATCGACACCGACCTTGCTCAGGTCGGCGCGCACGGCCAGCACGCGGCGCGCGATGGTCTCGATGCCGTCTTCTTCGTTGTACGCCGGGATCACGATCGATAAAGCGGTCATAGCAGTTTGATCACTCACTTGGTCAGGGTCTTCCGCTGGTCTGTGTATTCCAGCGGAAGACCGTGCCTGAACTTCACTCAATTAAACGCGGCCGCGGCCGAGGCTGCGGCGCTGCCTAAATCTGATACACGGTGCGGCCGGGATGGGTCTCCGAGCCATCGATGGTCTTGAGCACCTTGGCCGGCACGCCGCCCACCACCGTGTGCGGCGGCACGTCCTTGGTCACGACGGCGCCGGCGGCGACCACCGCGCCCTTCCCGATGCGCACGCCGTCGGTGATCACGGCGCTGGCCCCCAGCCAGACGTCATCCTCGATCACGATGCCCTGGGCCGTGATGCCCTGCTCGACGAAGGGCCGCGCCGGGTCGTCAAAGACGTGGTTGACGGCGATGATCTGCGTGAAGGGCGAGGTGTACACCCGATCGCCGATGGTGACGCCGCCCTGCCCGCGGATGACGCTGTACTCGCCGATCAGACAGTTCTTGCCGACCGTGATGTGCGACTGAGGCAACCCGCGGAAGTTGTAGACATGCAGCACGGCGCCGTGCATGACGATCGTGTCGGCCCCGAGGGTGATCCCACCGGGCATGGCGTGCAGGTACACGCCCTGATCGACATAGGTTCCATGGCCGAGCCGGATGCGGCTGGCATAGCGTAGTCGCGCGCCGGCTTCGATCGCGGCCACCCCGTCCATCTTGAGGATCAGGCGATAGAGCACACCGCGCAACGCGATGCCAACGATCGTCGGCACCCACCCCACCAACGCGAAGAGCAGTTGTTCAAGAACGTACCGACCCAGGCCGGCTGCCTGGCGACCGGTATAAAGCCTGACGCCCTCAAGGGCTGATGTTCGTGGACGCTCGCTCATCCGCACTGATCATCTCTGGCAACGCCTGGGCCAGCCGCCGAACTACTGTTGTTGGGCCGTCGCCCGCTGTGGGCCGGTCTCCCGAACACCGAGTCGCAGTGTAGTGGAATTCAGCAATCCAGCGGGATAGTACGCTTGTGGGGGTAAAAAAGGCCTGCGTTGACCAGGAAACGTCCCGGCCAACGCAGGCCCTCATCGCATTTAAGGAATGAACCGACACTGCGCCGTTACGGGTTACCCCAATCGATCACCAGGCCGGGCCGCCCCGCGATGTTCCAGTCGCCGGCCTCTGAGGAGGTGAAGTACTTGCCGGTGCTGTAATCGCTGTCGCCGCTGTACAGGCCGATCCGGGCCGGCAGGCCAAGCGCGTAGGACTCGGCGACCAGCCGGGTCACGTCCCAATCGCGGCGCACGCACGGCCACGGGATGCCGCCGGGCGCGCCGCAGCCGACGACCTGACCGACCCACGAGCCGCCGTAGTTCTCGACCGGAAGCGGCGCGTTGTTCCAGGTCACCGTGCCCTCGCCCCAATCGGCGCTGACCCGGAAGACCTGAATGTAGGCGTCGGCCGGGGTCTGGCCGTTGCTGGCCGAGCCCGAGCCGCCGAACTGATACAGCTGCAGCGTGGCGCTGCGGATGATCTTGCCGGCCGGCACTTGATTGAGCGGGAAGGTCAGATAGGTTTTGGCGAAGCACGGCCAGTCGGCGACGTCGGACTGGTTCTGCACGTTGAGGTTGGGCTCATTGCCGTAGTTGGTGATGCCCCACTGGTTCCACATGAAGTTCGTGTCACCCGAGCACTGGTTGGCCGCGACGCCACCGAGATCGGCATCCGGAACCGTCACGCCGTTGACGCCCTGCTTGATCAGCACCGAGCCGGCCGAGGCGACCGCCGCCGGCGTGTAGGTCGGCTGGCCCCAGCGCACCCCGCCCCAACTGTCGGCGTTGGTGGGCTGGAAGGTCTCGGGCCAATACGTGTCGGGCTGCACGCCGCCGTTGTCGCGATCGTGCGACACGACCGCCAGGGCCCAGGTCGGCGCGCCGTCGACCGGCCGGCTGACGCCCAGGCTGGAGAACGGGATCTTGAACGTGATCACCCAGCCGCGGTCGTCGTCAGCGTTGTTGACATTGGCGCCGCGCCAGGCGGCGAAGGCGTCAAACG
>JAEURK010000012.1 GCA_016789175.1 Anaerolineales bacterium | reverse complement strand
GCCTCATAGAGCATGGGCCGGATCAGGTGGTGCATGCCCGTATCGACCACGGCCATGCGGCGGCCGCCCATCGTCTTCAACGCCTGCACCTCGGTGACCAGCACTCCCGACTCGGCCACCAGATAGCGCCCCGGCTCGAGCCCGATCGACAGGCGCCCAACCAACGGCTGCAGCCGCTCGACGATCGGTCCGGCAAAGATCGCCGGTTCGGGCGCCGGCGCATCGGCGTAGCTCACCGGGAGCCCGCCGCCCAGATCGACGTGCGTGATCGATGGATAGGCTGCCACGAACGCGAGCATGGCATCCAGCGCCGCCCGCCAGGGACCGGCACCGGCCATCTGCGAGCCGATGTGGATATGCGCGCCGGCCAGATCGAGCGCAGGGTAAACGCCCCACCCGTGCACAATGGCGTGAGCCTGATCGAGCGGCAGCCCGAACTTGCTGGCGGCCCCGCCGGTGCGGATATGGCGGTGGGTGTCGGGCTCGACGTCCGGGTTGAGACGCAGGGCCACTCGGGCGCGACGTCCGCGCGCGCTGGCCAGGGCATTCAGCCGGCCAAGTTCGTCGGCCGACTCGGCATTGAACCAACCGACTCCGGCGTCGAGCGCCGCAGCCATCTCGGCGGCCGTCTTGCCGACTCCGGCGAACGCGATCCGAGCCGGGTCGGCGCCGGCCGCCAGCGCGCGGGCCAATTCGCCGCCCGAGACGATATCGAAGCCGACGCCTTCGACGCGCAACAGCTTCAGGATCGACAGATTGCCATTGGCCTTCACGGCGAAATATAGTTCGGGTTTAAGCGCCTGGAACGCGGCCTTGATGCGCGCGACCCGTTCGCGGATCGTGGCGGCAGAATATATGTAGAGCGGTGTGCCGAAGCGCTCGGCCAACGCCGGCAGTGGCAGGCCGTCGCAGGCGAGGGTGGCATCGGTGTATGCAAAGGAAGACATGCCGGGATTGTAAGGCAAGACACCGGGAGTGCCCCGATGTCGGGCGACGCTCGACATCGGGGCACATCGGGGCACATCGGGGCACATCGGGGCACTCCCGGTATCTTGTTGTACAATATTCTTTCATCGACCGGGAGGAGTACGCGCTCCAACGTCGACAGCGAGGATGGGCCCAGTGGTGCAAGCCCGCCCCGACGACCAGCGCGGAAAGTCGCCCGGTGACACGGCGGAAGAACCTCGGCTAAACCGAGTACTAGACCCGCCCGGGTGCGCCCGCTACCGCGCAACCAAGCGCCCGGCCCGGCCGGGAACTGAGGTGGTACCACGGAAGGCAGGCCCTTTCGTCCTCACACGGACGAGAGGGCTTTTTTGTTTATGGCGACACACACCCTTCAACCCGAGCGCGCGACGTTGCACGGCCACTTCTCGCGCGATCTGGCTCCGATCCTGACGATCGACCCGGGCGACACGATCGTCGCGCGGACGCTCGACGCGGGCTGGAGCATCGGCCCGCGGCCCACAGCCGGGATGGAACGGCCGCCGTTCACGGACCGCGATCGCGCACGCGACAACGGCCATGCGCTGCTTGGCCCGGTTGCCGTGCGCGGCGCCGAGCCCGGCATGGGTCTGGCAATCGATATCGATGAGATCATGGTCGGCGCCTGGGGCTGGACGGTCGCCGGCGGTTGGGATCATCCGATCAACCGGGCCTTCGGCATCGTCGACGGGCTGTACGACTTCGACTGGAGCCTGGATGCCGCGGCCGGCATCGGGCGCAATCAATTCGGCGACATAATCCGTCTGCGGCCCTTCCTGGGTCAACTGGCCGTCGCCCCGGCCGCGCCCGGCCGACATTCGACGATCCCACCGCGCAACACCGGCGGCAACCTGGATTGTCGCGAATTGATCACCGGGAGCCGGCTGGTGCTGCCGATCGAGGTGCCGCTGGCGCTCTTCTCGTTCGGGGACGGCCACGCCGCGCAGGGCGACGGTGAGGCCTCGGTGACCGCCGTCGAGTGCCCGCTCGAGCGCGTGGTGCTGCGTCTGTCGCTTGAGCCGCAGCCGCTCCTGAGCACACCCTACGCGCGCACACCGGCCGGGTGGATCACGTTCGGGCTGGATGAGGATCTGACCCAGGCCGCGCATCGGGCGCTCGCCGCCATGGTGACCTTGCTGGGCACCCTGCACGGTTTCGACAAGCGGCGCGCCCTGGCGCTGGCCGGCGTCGTTGTCGATCTGCGGGTGACCCAGATCGTGAACGGCGTGCGCGGCGTCCATGCCGTGCTGGCCGACGACGCCATCCTGAACCCGCCCTCACGGAGCACGCCATGACCGGACAGATCAACGACCCACCTGAGGCTCAGCGGACTGAGCCTCGGGCTCGAACATCAACCCATCATCAGGCAGCTATCGCAATACGCAAATGACCAATCAGCAATCTGCAATCAGCAATCCGCAATTTCCCAAGACTTACGATCACGCCGCGACCGAGCGCGAGCTCTACGCGTGGTGGGAGAAGAACGGCTGGTTCAAGCCGTCCAACGATCCGAACAAGCCCGGCCATGACCCGGCCAAGAAGCCGTTTGTGATCTCGATCCCACCGCCGAACGTCACGGGCGAGCTGCACCTCGGCCACGCTATGTTCGTGTCGGTCGAGGACCTGATGATCCGCTACCACCGCATGAAGGGCGACCCGACGCTGTGGGTGCCGGGCTCCGACCACGCCGGCATCGCCACCCAACTCCAGGTCGAGAAGATGTTGCTGCGCGAGGACGAGGTCACGCGTGAGGAACTCGGCCGTGAGGAATTTCTCCGCCGCACCTGGGCCTGGAAGGAGAAATACGGCGGCATCATCTACGACCAGCTACGCCGGCTCGGCGCCAGCTGCGATTGGGACCGGGTGCGCTTCACGCTCGATGAGGGCCTGAGCGTGGCCGTGCGCGAGGCCTTCGTGCGCCTGCACGACAAGGGCCTGATCTATCGCGGCCCGCGCCTGATCAACTGGAGCCCGGGCCTCAAGACCGCGGTCAGCGACCTCGAGGTCGAGTACAGCGAGGAGCCCGGGAGCCTTTACTATTTCAAGTACCGCCTGGCCGACGAGGATGCCTTCATCCCGGTGGCCACGACTCGGCCTGAGACCATCCTGGGCGACACGGCCGTGGCCGTGCACCCCGAGGATGAGCGCTACCAGCGCTTTATCGGCCGCGATGTGCTCGTGCCGATGCTTGACCGGCGCATCCCCGTGATCGCCGACGAAGCTGTCGACCGCACTTTCGGCACCGGCGCGCTCAAGATTACGCCCGGCCACGACTTCACCGATTACGAGGTCGGCGCGCGCCACAAGCTCCCGATCATCTCGATGCTCGACCGCGAGGCCAAAGTGACGGCGGCCGGCGGGCCCTACAAGGGCCTCGACCGCTTCGCCGCCCGCGAGAAGCTCTGGGCCGACATGCTGGCCGATGGGCTGACACTCAAGGTCGAGCCGTATCTGCGCAACACGCCCCGCTCGCAACGCGGCGGTGAGATTGTCGAGCCGATGGTCTCGGTGCAGTGGTTCGTCAAGATGGAAGGCCTGGCCGCCGCCGGTCTCGACGCCGTGCGCGACGGGCGCATCCGCATCGTGCCCGAGCGCTTCGGCAAGGTGTACTTCAACTGGCTCGACAACATCAAAGACTGGACGGTCAGCCGCCAGCTGTGGTGGGGGCACCGCATCCCGGTCTGGTACGTGGTTGGCACCGACGGCCTGCCCACCGAGGAATACTTCGTCGCCCGGACCGAGTCGGCCGCCTATAACCTGGCGCGCGCCAAACACGGCAAGTCGGTCGAGCTGCAGCAGGATCCCGACGTGCTCGACACCTGGTTCAGCTCGGGTCTGTGGCCGTTCAGCACGCTCGGCTGGCCGCACGACACGCCGGACCTCAAGTACTTCTACCCGACCAGCGTCATGGAGACCGGCTACGACATCCTGTTCTTCTGGGTGGCGCGCATGATCATGACCGGCCTCGAGTTCACGCGCGCGGCGCCGTTTCACACCGTGTACCTGCATGGCCTGGTGCGCGACGAGCACGGCCACAAGATGTCGAAGACGACGGGCAACGTGGTCGACCCGCGCTGGATCATCGACGGCGCCTCGGGCGACACCGTGCGCGCCGCCGGCAGCGCCGTGATCGCCAACCAGTTCCCGGACGGAATCGCCTCGATGGGCACCGACGCGCTGCGCTTCACGCTGCTGACCTCGGGCACGCCCGGCAATGACCTCAACCTCAGCCTGGCGCGCGTCGAGGCCAACCGCAACTTCGCCAACAAGATCTGGAACATCGCGCGCTTCATCGTGGGGAACCTGCCCGAGGGATTCGTTCGCTCATCCCTTCTCCCTTCTCCCTCCCTCTCAGACCGCTGGATCCTCTCGCGCCTCAACACCGTGATCGCTGACGCGACGCGCTTCATCGAGGATTACGAGTTCGGCCAGGCCGGCAACCAGATCTACGACTTCCTGTGGGGCGACTTCGCGGACTGGTACGTCGAGATCGCAAAGCTGCAACTCAAGGCCGCGGACGCGGGCGCCCAGGACACAGCCGATTCGACCCGCCAGATCCTGCTGCACGTGCTCGACCAGACGTTGCGTCTGTTGCACCCGTACGTGCCCTACATCACCGAGGCCGTGTGGCAGAAGCTGCCGCGTCTCGCGGACGAGGGCCCGGCCCTGATCGTGGCGAGCTGGCCGACTGCGGGCGCCACCGACGGCGAGGCGCTCGAGCAATTCGAGCACCTGCGCGCCCTGGTGCGCGGAATCCGCAATGCGCGCACCGAGAAGAAGATCGAGCCCAAAAAGCGTCTGGGGGCCGTCATCGCGGCCGGCGAGCGCGCCGGTTGGCTGGCCGAGCAGCGCGACGTGCTGGCCGCGTTGGCCGGTCTCGAAGCGGCAGCGCTGAGGATTGTGTCAAGCGTCGAAGCCCCGGCCCAATCGATCTCGGTGATCGAGGGCGGCACGCAGGCCTTTCTGCTCCTCGAGGGCGTGATCGACGCCGGCGCCGAGCGCGAACGCCTGACCAAGGAGCTGGCCGAACTGGAGCGCGTGATCGCCAAGAGCCAGGGCCTGCTTGGCTCCGACTTTGCTAAACGCGCGCCCGCGGCCGTGGTCGACAAGGAACGCGCCAGGCTGGCGGAGGCCGAGGCCGGTCGCGCGAAGCTGGTGGCTCAGCTCGAATCGTTGTAAAGCCCGGGCTGTCAGCTTCGTATCAGCAGCCCGTCAAGGCAGCGGGCTCCTGTACGGCTAAGGTGGAAACATCTCGTACAGGAGCCCGATCATGTTTTCTCGCCGGCTGTTTGCCTTCGTCACAACCCTCATCGCCGTCAGCGTCAGCGCCGCCTGCTCGCCGTTGGCGGCGCCGACTCTAGCCACAACGCCGGCAGAACCCCTGATCGCCGCACCGATCACGGCGGTTCCGCCAACCCTCGTCGTCGGCCCGACCATCGTCGCCCCGACCGTCGTCGCCAGCCCGACCGCGACGGATTGCCCGACCGCTTGGTCCTGGGCCTACGGGCCGGGTTCGACCGAATTCGATACGGCCCTGACATCCGCCCTGACCGATTTGGGGCAGACGGTTCGCTCGGTAGCGTCCTCCACCTTCGGCGAGAACAACCTCTGCAACGGCAGCTTCCACGCGATGAGCCTCGACGTGACGGTCGAACTCGCCGTCGCCGATGCCGGGCATGAGGCGGCCTTCTCGGAGGTCACCGCGCTGGTCATGAGCCGGATCGAAGAGACGCTGCCGGTCAGCGGGATCCCGAACATCGGGCGCGTGGAGGTGCGTTTTGTGACGCCGGAGGCCACCTGGCGGTGCGCCATCCTGGGCGCCAGCACCGAATGCCAGCCGGCGCCGTAAGGGAAAGACACCGGGAGTGCCCCGATGTGCCCCGATGTGCCCCGATGTGCCCCGATGTCGAGCGTCGCCCGACATCGGGGCACTCCCGGTGTCTTGGTTGTATCATTGCGCCAATCGCCTCCCACCTTACGAGGAAATCTCATGGCCTTCTTCGACCTGCCCCAGGACCAACTCGAGAGTTATCGACCGACCCGCACCGAGCCCGCGGATTTCGACGCGTTTTGGTCCGGCACGTTGACGGCCGCGCGGCAGCATCCGCTCGACGCGCGCTTCGATTCCATCGACAGCGGCCTCCAGTTGATCGAGACCTATGACGTGACCTTCAACGGGTACGGCGGCCAGCCGATCAAGGCCTGGTTCCTCAAACCGAGCGGCGCGACCGGCCCGCTTCCCTGCGTGGTCGAATACAACGGCTACGGCGGCGGACGCGGTTTCGCTTTCGAGCGCATGCTGTATGCGGCCGCCGGCTACGCGTATCTGTTCATGGACACGCGCGGCCAGGGCAGCGCCTGGGGCTCGGGCGGACACACGCCCGATATCGCGCCCGACGGCGACAGCCCGCAGCACCCGGGCTTCATGACCCGCGGCGTGCTCGACCCGCGCACGTACTATTACCGCCGGCTGTTCACGGACGCCGTGCGCGCGGTCGAGGCCGTGCGCTCGCGCGCGGACGTCGACGCGGCTCGCGTGGCCGTGACCGGCGGCAGCCAGGGCGGCGGCATCGCGCTCGCGGCGGCCGGCCTGGTGCCCGACCTGGCCGGGTGTCTGCCCGACGTGCCCTTTCTGTGCGGCTACCGGCGCGCGACCGAGATCACCGATAAGCACCCTTACTTCGAGATCTCGCTCTACTGCCGCATCCACCGCGATCAGGTCGACACGGTCTTCAACACGCTTTCGTATTTCGACGGCTGGAACTTCGCTGCGCGTGCCAAGGCCCCGGCGCTGTTCTCGGTCGGCCTGATGGACGACATCTGCCCGCCGTCGACGGTCTTCGCGGCTTTCAACCACTATGCGCAGGAGCGCAAGGAGATCCGGGTCTATCCGTACAACAACCACGAGGGCGGGCAGGGGTTCCACGACAGCGCGAAGCTGGAGTTTCTCAAGGGCGTCTTACAGTAGCCGTGGCACAGCAGCGGAGCGTTATGAAGACCTATGATGTGATCGTCATCGGAGCCGGAGGGGTCGGCGCGGCGGCGGCTTATGCTCTGGCCCGCGACGGCCGGCGGGTGCTGGCCCTCGAACAATACGCGGTCGGGCACGATCGCGGCTCAAGCCACGGCCATTCGCGGATCTTTCGATTTGCCTACGGTGAGCTCGACTATGCCCGGCTCGCGATGGCGGCGCTGGACGAGTGGCGTGATCTCGAAGGGGATGCCGGGCTCAGCCTGCTGCACCGCACCGGCGGACTGGATCTGGGCCCGGCCGAGCAGCCGGCCCTGCTGGAGGCCGCGCGGGTCCTGAGCCAGATCCAGGCGGCCCATGAGGTCGTCGACGGACGTGAACTGCGTCGTCGCTGGCCGGTCTGGAACGTCCCTGACGATTGGGCCGCGATCGTGTCTCCGGATGCCGGCATCGTCAATAGCACCCAGGCCGTGGAGACCCTGGCCGGCCTGGCGCGCGCCCACGGGGCCGAGCTGCGTGAACACACCCCCGTTCTGACTCTCGACCTCGATACACCGGCTTTGCCGCAGGTCCGCACGGCGGAGGCCACCTATCGCGCCGCGCATGTCATCGTCGCGGCCGGCGCCTGGGTGGGAAAACTGCTGCCGGATCTGGCGGCGCGCTTCACGGTGACCGAGGAGTGTGTGGCGTACTTCCGGCCGAAACAACCAGAGCGCTTCACACCCGAGAACTTCCCGATCTTCATCGAGCACGCCTCAAGCGCGTACGGCTTTCCGGTCTTTGGACACCCCGGCGTAAAGATCGGTTTCCATCACGACGGCCTGGTGGTGACGCCCGAGCAGCGTCGCGACCTGCCACGCACCGAGGTGCTCGAACGGCTGGGGGCCTATCTGGCCGAACGGTTGCCCGAGGCCGCCGGACCGCTGATGCTGGCCAAGACCTGCCTGTACACCAACACCTGGAACGAGGACTTCATCCTCGATCGGTTGCCCGGTGCGCCCAACGTCGTCGTGGCCTCACCCTGCTCCGGACACGGTTTCAAGTTCGTGCCGCTCGTCGGACGGATCGCGGCCGATCTGGCGCTCACGGGTGCCAGCCCGCACTGGCGCCCGCGCTTTGCCCTCACCTGAGTCGACTCCCTGCAAACCCAACGCCCGCGGCTGATGATCCCGGATCATCGGCCGCGGGCGTTGGACGGCTTGTGAAGGCTGGCGACGCTACACGCGCTCGGGCACTCGGGCCCGTACGGCCACCGTGGCCGCCGCGGCTGTTGCGGCCGCCGCCGGCTCGTCTTGCATGTAACGTGCAATCAAGGTTTGCAGCCCCTGTCCGAGGTGCTCCAACTGTTGGGCCGAGTTCGAGATCCCCGTGGCCTGGGCAGCCATATCGTTGGTCGACACCTGGATCTCATGGGCCGACGCGCCGCTTTCCACACTGATCGAGGCGATATCGTTGATCGCGTGATTGATCTCGTTGGCGCCCGCTGCCATCTCTTCCGTCACCGCGGTGTTTTCTTCGACCACAGCCGAAACCGCATCCATCTCCGCGGTCAGGCTCGCGGCGTCCTGGCTGGCCTGTTCGGCCACCGACAGCGTGTCGTCCAGGCGGGCCCGCACCCCATCCACAGCAGCCAGAATCTTCTGCAACGCCTCGCCGGCCGCTCCGGCGCGCGACACTTCGGATTCGACAGCCTGGTTGGCGTCGGTCATCGCACCGGCGACCTCGCCCAGGCTGCCCTGGATCTCGCGCACCGTCGCTTCGATTTCATGGGCGGCCGAAGCGGATTGCTCGGCTAGTTTTCGGATTTCGACCGCCACAACGGCAAAGCCGCGGCCGTGCTCGCCGGCGCGGGCCGCTTCAATCGCGGCGTTGAGCGCCAGCAGATTGGTTTGATCGGCGATGTCGGCGATGGTGTCGGCCATGGCCGTGACCTGCTCGGAGCTGGCGCCCAGCAGTTGCACTTTTCCGGCAGCCTGGCGCACGCGACCGTGGATGCCCTGCATGCCGTTCAGCGTCTCCTCGACCCGGGCGACGCCGTCCCGCGCGGTGTCGACGGTGCCGGAGGCCGACAGCGAGTTGTCGACCAGGGTCTCCATCACGCTCTGGATCGAGTCGTTCATCTTCACAACCAGCGCCGCAGCCCGGGTGATCGCCGCGGATTGTTCTTGGGCGCCCTGCGCCACACCGTCGATCGCGCGGCGCATCTGCTCCATGGTGTGCGCGGTCTGCGTGGCAGAGGCGCTCTGACGGTTGGCGCCCTCAGTGAACTGGGCCATGCCTTCCGCGACCATGCGCGTGGTCAGGTCCGATGTGCCGGCCGCAGCCGACAGGGCCTGCGAGGCCTGTTCGAGGGTGCGGATGCCGGCGCTGAGCTCCTTGAGCAGACCGCGTTGCTGGTCGATCATGCGAGCGAAGGCCTGGCCGAGCTGATCGTCGCTCGACCGTGGCGCGACCGACACGTTCAGGCGGCCGGCCGTCAGATCGTCTGCGACGGCGCTCAAGCGGCGCATGTGGTCGAGCACGGCCGTCCAGGCCGCGGCGAGATGCCCGATTTCGTCTTGCGAGCCCGACTCGACCCTGGCCTGAAGATCGCCTGTCTCCGCGATGTGCTCGGCCTGCCGCATCAAGGTGGAAATCGGTCGGATCAGGAGGGTCGCGGCGGCCAGCCCGATCACAGCCGAGAGCGCCAGAGCCAGGCTGCCGCCTAACAATGCTGCATCCAGGCCTTTGGCGATTCGGGTGAACTCCGGAGCCTGGTCGCGCGCGATCACCAGCCGCCACTGCAGCGGCACCAGGTGAACGGCGTCTTGTGCCGCGGAGGTCACGGGCGTGACTACCGTGCGGCGCGGGCGATCCTCGAAATCGATCAGAATGCCATCGGACGGCCGCTGCGCCAGCATCTCGGCGAACCCGTCCGGGGCCGGCTGGGTGAGGCCGTCGTAGGTGTTGATCAGATCGCCCGACTGCACATACATGAAGATCCGATAGGAAAAACTTTCGCGCTTGTCGTTGAGCAGCCGACCGACGCCGGTCAGATCGTACGTCCCGCGCAACACGCCGACGATCTCGCCGTCCTCAGCGCGCACCGGCACCGCGATATTCGTCGCCAGGACGCCGGTGCTGGCATCGAATTCGGGTTCGCCGATGTATACGGCGCCCGTGCCGTCGGAATAGGCTCGCTGCCACCAGGTCTCGTCGGCCTGCATGAAGTCCGATGTGCGCCCGGTCGTCGCCACGACGACGCCAAAGCGGTCGGTCATGAAGAGCTCAGCCGCCGATGCGAATTCGGTCTTGAGTTGGGTCAGACTGGCTGAGAGGTTGTTCGTGAGCGCTGCCTGAACCAGCGGGGCTGAATCGTCATCTTCGGCGTCTGCGGCCCGCCATTCCTGGTCCTTGGCTTCGATGGCGGCTTCGCGCTCGGTCGGCGAGAGCATCGGATCAAGCGTGGCGCGGCTCAGAGCGTCGATCTGCGCCGGCAGACCGGCGCCTTGCGCATACGCTGTCAGGGTGCGCATGTTGCCCAGCAGTGCCTCACCGGTCACGCGCGCCAGCTCTCCGGCCGTGGCGCGGATGGTGATCCCGGCATCTTCGGCTTCGCTCTGAACGCTCGTAAAGAAGTGCACGCCGGCCGAAGCCCCGACGGCCACGACCACCACCCCACTGAAGGCCGCGATCAACTTCGCACTCAGGTCATAAGCCGGCCAGCCGCGGACGAGAAGCACCGACCCGACCAGCACCGAGATCACGCAGGCCAGATCCGTCCAGATCCGCACGCCGCTGATGGACAGATCCGCAGACGGGAACCACACTCGGACCGCCCAGACCGTGGCCGCAGCCCAGACCGCGGCCAGCATCCCCCAGCGGCGCCAGCGCAGCTGCAGCGTCGGGCCGCTCATCGCCATCCCGGCGACGATCGCGTTCAGCGCCAGCGCAAGCGCGGTGTCGATGCCGCCCAACGCATATTGCGCAGCCACACAGGTGATCAACACGGCTGCCAGCAGCAGCGTGGCTGCCGCATCCAACAGCCCGCGTCGCGCCAGCCCCTCCGCCCCCACGCACATCGCCAGCAGAAACAGCAACACGGCCAGCATCGGAGTATTGGCCTGCCAACCGGTGACCGCGATCATGGCGCCGAGGATGACCGCAATGACCAGATAAAACCGGGCGAAGCCGATGATCACATGCCGCCGGGCGGATGCGTTGCCCGTTGCCGCAGCATCGAGCGTCTTGAAGAGACCTGACATGCCTTGCCTGCCTTCTTACCCTCGCGCAGGAGGGTTTAGCTCGTATTCAGTTGTAATCGAACAAGGCCGACTAAGTCCGTAAGAATGGGGTCAACGCCCCGTAAAGCGGAGGTAACTCCCCGACGTCATCGAGTGCGGTGTGGATCACCCTGCAGCGGGCGTAGACGCGGCCGAACTGCCCGAACGCCCTTTGAGCAGGATGGATTGCGCATTGACGGCCGGCGCCTCGCCGGTCGGCACCACCCGCAGGTAGCTGCCGTCCGCCTTGAGGGCCCGGGTCTTGACGTTGTCGCTCAGGTAAACACCCAGGATGTCGTCCCGGATGACCTTGCCCAGGCGCGGATCGCTGACCGGGAACAGGACCTCCACCCGGCGGTCGATGTTGCGCGGCATCAGGTCGGCGCTCCCGACGAAGATCTCGGGCTGCCCGGCGTTGCCGAACCAGTAGATGCGGCTGTGCTCGAGGAATCGTCCGACGATGCTGCGCACCCGGATGTTCTCGCTCAGCCCCTGGATGCCGGGCCTGAGGCAGCAGATGCTGCGCACGATCAGGTCGACCTGCACGCCGGCCCGCGAGGCCGCGTACAACAGCTTGATCATCGGCTTGTCGACCAGGGCGTTCATCTTGAAGATCAGGTGGGCCGGTTCGCCGCGCTGGGCGATCTCGATCTCGCGGCAGATCAGATCCTGCATGCGGGCGCGCAGGTTGATCGGCGCGACCAGCAGTTTCCGGTACTCGGCCTTGGCGGAATAGCCGGTGAGGAAGTTGAACAGATCGGTGCAGTCGGCCCCGATCTCGTCGTCAGCCGTGAACAGGCCGAGGTCGGTGTAGATGCCGGCCGTCACCGGGTTGTAATTCCCGGTCGCCAGGTGCACATAGCGTCGGATGCCCGTGCCTTCTTTGCGCACGACCATCGCCACCTTGGAGTGGGTCTTCAACCCGGGCAGGCCGTACACGACGTGCACACCCTCGGCTTCCAGTCGCTTGGCCCAGCCGATGTTGCTTTCTTCGTCGAAGCGGGCCTTAAGTTCGACCAAGGCCGCGACCTGCTTGTCGTTCTCGATCGCCTCGAGCAGCGACTCGACCACGGGCGAGTTGCGCCCGACCCGATACAGCGTCTGCTTGATGGCCAACACATCGTTGTCGTCGGCGGCCGCCTGCAGGAATTGCAGCACGGGCGTGAACGAATCGTACGGATGATGCAGAAGCACATCGCCCTGCCGGATCGCGCTGAAGATATCGCCTTCGTGGATGGCTTCGCGCAGGCCGGCCGGCACGCCGGGCACAAACGGCGGGTCCTTCAGATCGTGGCGGTCGACGCCCATCAGGCCCATCAGCCGGCTGAGGTCGATCGGGCCGTCGCCGGAGTACACGTCCAGCGGAGTCACCTCGAGGTTGTCCACCAGGATCTCGCGCATCCGCTCGGGCATGCGATCCGAGACCTGCACACGCACCACCGACCCGAACCGGCGCTGGCGCACGCTCTCCTCCATCGTCTCGAGCAGGTCTTCGGCTTCGAGTTCCTGGATGATGATGTCAGCGTCGCGGGTGACGTGGAAGGGATGGGCCTCGACGATCTCCATCCCCGGGAAGAGCAAATGCAGGTTGGCCGCGATCACCTGCTCGAGCCAGACGAAGTAGTGCTCGCGCGGCACCGTGCCGTCTTTGCGGGTCGCGCCCGAGCTGCGCTTGATCGGCACCAGCCGCGGGAGCGTGTTCGGCACCTTGACCCGCGCGAAACGCTCCTCGCCATCGCGGCCGCGGATCAGCACGGCCAGGTTCAGGCTCAGGTTCGAGATGTGCGGAAAGGGCCGACCGGGGTCGAAGGCCAGCGGCGTGAGCACCGGGAAGACCAACTCCTGGAAGTAGGCCTCCACCTTGCGGCGCTGATTGGGCGACAACTCGGTGTAAGCAAGGACGTGAATGCCCGTCTCGGCCAACTGCGGGCGCAGATCGCGCTCCCAGCATTGCCGCGACTCCTGCATCAGGGCGACCACGACCTTGCGAATGGCAGCCAGTTGCTCGGCCGGCGTTAACTCATCGCTGGGGTCGACCACGCCCGCCTTGACCTGCTGCTTCAGGCCGGCGACGCGCACCATGAAAAACTCGTCCATGTTCGAGCCGACGATCGCCAGAAACTTGGCGCGCTCGAGCAGCGGGTTCGACGGGTCGCGCGCCTCTTCGAGCACGCGCCGGAAGAACTCGAGCATGCCGATCTCGCGGTTGAGATACAGGCGCGGGTCGTCCAGATCGAGGCCGAGCGGCGGTGTGGCCGTCGCCTCAACGGGAGGGGCTTCGTCAGGTTCGGGGCGCGCCGGCTCGGCCTGAGGCGGGACGAGCTTCGGGGAGCCGTTCTTGGTGGACCGGACCGACCGGGAGGCGCGCTGCGTGATGGCCATGATCCGTTATTCTAACAAATCCAGCCCGCAGACGGTCAATTCGGCTTAAGCTGGGGCGACCGAGCGAATGGCGGGCCATTCTCGGACGGACGGCCGGACCAGGGATCACACGGATCTGGACCACTGGCGCGGCGCTTGCCCTGACACCCCATCGGCCCTGGCTGCGATCCGTCGTCGGGCTGTGCTACAATCTTTCAGATGAACTGCGCGAGACAGGCTTTGGCCGCCACGAGCAAGGGCCCATGGTAGAAGTCACGATCGACAGCATCCGAGTCAGCCTGATGTCCCAACATCGGGTGGTGATCCTCAAAGACGTCTCCGGCGAGCGTTACCTGCCGATTTGGATCGGTCCGTGTGAGGCCGACGCCATTACGGTCACGCTGCAGGAGGTCGAAGTGCCGCGACCGCTGTCGCACGACCTGATGAAATCGATCATCAGCGACTTGGGCGGCACGGTTGAGCAGATCGTGATCTCGGACCTCAAGAACGAGGTGTTTTACGCCAAGATCGTGATCGATGTCAACGGCCAGACTGTTGAAATCGACTCACGTCCCAGCGACGCGTTGGCTTTGGCCGTGCGCGTGCGCGTGCCGATCTATGTGAGCGAGAACGTGATGGAGAAGGCCGTGCAGCCCGAGGAAGAGGTCGGCGAGGAGGGCGCCGCCGGCGACGCCTCCGGCAAGCTCGACGCCTTTGCCGATTTCCTCGACTCGCTCGATATGGACGACCTCGACAATCCCAAGCGCGGCGGAAAAGACGACTGACCCTCGAGGCAGACCGTACGAACTTGCAGCGGGCCGGGGAATTCCCCGGCCCGTTTTGTTGTGCCTAAACCACATGAGGGCCAGCACCACGGGCTGCGCCAGCCCCCAAAAGATGGTGCGATTACGCCCGGATATGGCTTTGGCGGGAGATCGCCCGGCGGCCCCTCGAGCGGGATGCGTGGGCCAACACAGGATGCCATCCCAAGCGCTGTAGCGTTCCTCGCTGAGTCCTTCTGCCTTGCCGGGTGAAGTAAAATAACGTCTCAATCCCGCATGACTGATCCAGTTGATTTGCCCCTCCAGGCCGAAGAGCCTGGCACCCTGCCGCCTGAGCCCGAGCCGCCGCCGCCCGGCGACGACGCCTGGCGCCCGGAGGACTTTGGCGACGAGCCCGGGGCCCCGGTCGCGCCGCCCTCTCAGGCCACGGCCGCGCTGCGCCTCGACCGCCGCGATGAGTCGCGCCGGGATGAATCGCCGGCCGGCGACCGCGGCGTGCGCCAGGAGCTGACCGCCACCCTGCCCGGCACCGCTGTCGCCCTGTACTCGGCCGAGGCCGAACAGGCCGTGCTCGGCTCGATCCTGATCAACGCTGAAGCGCTGTTCGAGATCCCGTATCTGCAGCCCGAGGATTTCTACCTCGTCAAGCACCGCTGGATCTGGAACGCCTTCATCGCGCTCAACGAATCGCGCCAGCCGCTCGACGTTCTGACCGTGGCGCACGAGCTCGAGCGCCATAACCAGCTCGACGAGGCCGGCGGACAGGCCTACCTGACCCAGCTGATCACGTCGGTGCCGACGTCGATCCACGCCGAGGGCTACGCCCGCCTGGTCCAGCGCGACGCCACCCGGCGGCGCCTGATCGAGGCGGCTTCGGAGATCGCCAAGCTCGCCTACGCCGACGACCGCGAGGTCGCCGACGTGGTCAACGCGGCCGAGGTCGCGGTCTTCGCGGTCAGCGAGCGCAACCAGACCAAGGATTTCAAGCCGATCGGCGAGGTGTTGCGCGACTACTACGCGCAGGTCGAGTACCGGCTCGAACACCACGGCGAGCTCTTCGGCGTCCCGACCGGCTTCCACGACCTCGACAAGGTGCTTGGCGGCCTGCAGAAGTCGGACCTGTTGATCATCGCCGGCCGTCCGGGCTCGGGCAAGACCGGCTTCATGCTCAGCCTGGCCAAGAACGCGGCCCAACTGCACCGCAAACGGGTCGCGATCTTCTCGCTCGAGATGGGCAATGAACAGCTGGTACAACGCCTCATGTCGCAGGAGACCGGCATCGACGCCCAGCGTCTGCGCCTGGGCCAGCTGCGCGAGGATGAACTGCAGCTCTTCGCCCACGCCACCGACGTGCTCAGCGACCTGCCGATCTACCTCGACGACACGCCTTCGCTCACGCCGCTGCAACTGCGCGCCAAGTGCCGGCGCATCCAGCAGGAGCACGGGCTCGACCTGGTGCTGGTCGACTACCTCCAGCTGATGCAGGGCGACGGCCGCAACCGCGACAACCGCGTGCAGGAGGTCTCGTACATCTCGCGCCAAATGAAGCAGCTGGCGCGCGAGCTCAACGTCCCGCTGCTGACCGGCGCCCAGCTTTCACGCGCGGTCGAACAGCGCCAGGACAAGCGCCCGATGCTCTCCGACCTGCGCGAATCCGGCTCGCTCGAGCAGGATGCCGACATCGTCATGTTCATCCATCGGCCCGACCCGGAGCGCGAAGGCGGCGGCAAGGCCGGCATCGCCGAGATCATCGTCTCCAAACACCGCAACGGCCCGACCCACTCCGGCGTCGAGCTGGTCTTCCTCGACCGCCTCGCCAAGTTCGAGAACGCGGCCAGGGTGGACCTGAGAGATTATTGATTGCGGATGGTTGATCTCTGAATGCTGATTGGCGCCAATCAGCATTCAGAGATCAACCATCCGCAACAGGAAAACATGAAGGGTTTCCCCGGCTTCCCCACCGACGACGGCCCGACTTCGGGCATCCCTGAGGCGTTCTTCGCCGAGCTGTTGCCGATCGTCGATCATCTGGGCGAGTTGAAGGTGACGCTCTATGCGCTCTGGCGCTTCGCGCACCTGACGGGCGAGCATCCGTTTTTGCGGCGCGAGGATTTCGCCGGCGACAGCGATCTGCTGGCCGGGCTGGCGGCGTCGCCGCGCCAGGCCCAGGAGCGGCTGGACGACGCGCTCGAGCGCGCGGTCGCGCGCGGCACGTTGCTGCGGGTCGAGATCGAGGACGACCAGGGTGCGCTGGACCTGTTCTTCCTGAACACGCCGGGCGGGCGCGCCTCCATCGACGGTTTGGGCAGCGTCTGGCGGCCGGGCGAGGGCGACGCCACCGGCACACTGACGCTCAGCCACGTGCGGGCCAACGTCTTCGTGCTCTACGAGCAGAACATCGGGCCGCTGACGCCCATGATCGCCGATAGCCTGCGCGACCTGATGGCCACCTACCCCGGTGCCTGGATCGAGGAGGCCATCCAGATCGCCGTGCGCAATAACATCCGCAAGCTAAACTACATCCTGGCCGTGCTGGAGCGCCGGCGCGCCGAAGGGCCCCGTGAGCGAACTGAAAAGACATCTCCCGAAGATCCCGACCGATACACCGGCTACCTCAAGCGCGACGACGCCTGAGTCGGCGGCTCGCCGCGTCGAGGTGGGGTTGGGCGATCCCGATTGCCCGCTCTGCCACGGCCTCGGCTACATCCGTCGCGCCGACCTGCCGCTGACCGACCCGGCCTTCGGCAAAGTGCAGATCTGCACCTGTCAGGCCGATCATCTGCTCGCGCAACGCGCCGCCAAGCTACGCGCCGACAGCAACATCGCGGCGCTGGCCGACAAGACCTTCGAGACCTTTATGCCCAGCGGCACCAGCCCGGACCCCGTCGTCCAGGCGCAGCTGCGCAAAGCCTTCGACAGCTGCCGCTCGTTCGCTTCGAACCCGGCGCGTCCCGACGAGCATGAGCCCGACCGCAAATGGCTGCTGCTCATGGGCAGCTACGGCGCCGGCAAGACCCACCTGGCCGCAGCGATCGCCAATCAATGCCTGCGGGACGGCAAGCCCGCGCTCTTCCTGAACACGCCCGACCTGCTCGACTACCTGCGCGAGGCCTACAGCCCGACCGTCGGCGAGACCTACAGCCAGCGCTTCGAAGAGATCCGGGATGCGCCGCTGCTCATCCTGGACGACCTCGGCACCGAAAGCCCGACCGCCTGGGCTGTCGAAAAGCTGTATCAGCTGCTCAACGCGCGCTATAACGCCCAGCTGCCGACCGTGATCACCACCAACAAACGGCTCGAGGACCTTGAGCCGCGTATCGGCAGTCGGCTGGGCGACATCAATCTGGTCTATCAACTGCACATCCATGCGCCCGACTACCGGGCCGGCGGCGCCAAGAGCGGAGCCGAAGTCTCGACCCTCGGTCTGCATCGCAACCAGACGTTCGAGACCTTCGATCTGCGCGGCGACCTGACCGGCGAGGGGCGGCAGCTGTTCCTCAACGCCGTGCGCGCCGCGCGCGAGTATTCGGACGATCCGCAGGGCTGGTTTGTGCTCGTCGGTCCGTACGCATCGGGCAAGACCCACCTCGCGTCGGCAATGGCCAACGCCCAGGCCGCGCAGGGCCGCCCGGCCGTGTTTGTCGGATATCAGGATCTGATGGAGCTCTTCCGCTCGGGCAACCGTGAGACCGACGATCGCAACAGCCGGGCCCTGTCGCTGGTGCGCAGCGTCGACTTCCTGGTGATCGACGACGTCAGCCCAACGCTCAACACGGCCGGGTACTTTCGCGACCGGTTCTTCCAGGTTTTCAACTATCGTTGGGATGCCGGTCTGGCGACCGTGCTGACCACCTCGGCGGATGAAAAAGAGCTCGACCTTCGCATCAAATCGCGGATCTTCCTGAGCGAGGCCTGTCAGGTTCACGTCCTCAAGGTCGACCCTTATCGTGGGCGCAAGAAGGCAGCGACGCGCCGGCGCAATTGACCTGGCCGCTCGCCGTAACACGGCGATCCGAGCAGAGGGACACTACAACTCGACCGACAGTCGAAGGACAAGTTCGATGCCAGTGATCTGGGCGATCGCGACCCTCCTGTTCAGTTTTGCAGCGGCGGCGTACCTGCAGATCCCGACGTTTGTCCTGGCGTTGGGCTATGGCTGGTCGCATGCCTTCGGCCCCAAGCGGTGGGTGCTGCGCGCCGCGGCGCTGGCCGCATTCGTTGCCTTCCTCTCCAGCGCTCCGCCGGCCTGGGCCATCGGCGCGACGGCTGTGCCATCCGCTTTCTTCTGGGTGTTCTCGCTGCTCAACGCCAATCCCAACATCTTCCGCGCGTTGGATGCCGAGCACATCGTCAAACGCCGCGCGCCAGTCGGTGACGGGGCACACCTCGTCGTGGGCCTGTGCGCCGAGGGCATCCCCGCGGTCTGCTATCCGCTGGAGTCGATGGTGATCCCGCGCCACGTGCTCAACGACAGCGTCGGCGAGCGGCCCGTCTTGATCTCGTTTTGCGCAGCCTGCCGGAGCAGCCTCGTCTACGATCGCGTCGTCGCCGGACGCGTGCTCAGCTTTGAGGTCATCGGCGTCCGGCGGCGCAACATGATCTTGCGCGACCGTGAGACCGGCACCATCTGGCAGCAGGGCACGGGCGAAGCCGTCTATGGCGCTTTGCGAGGTCGGCAATTGGAGATGCTGCCCGCTCAACAAATGAGCCAGGATGATTGGCTGTCCTGTCATCCCGACAGCCTGATTGCGGCCGAGGCCCCCGGCGCGCCACGCGGATTGATCCCCAAAGACAGGCTATTGAAGATGCTCGAGGTGACGAAAACGCTCATGGTGCCCGGTTACACCGGCCTTGACGGGCTCGGCCTGCGCGAAACGGTCTGGGGTGTCACCGTCGGCGATCGATCCAAGGCCTATCCGGTCTCTCAACTGCGCCGGGTTTCGTCTTTCGGCGATCGCGTCGGCTCAACCGACATCGAGATCCGCTACAACTTGGCGACGAATCACATCGAGGGCTGGGAGCGACCCACCGGGAAGCGCCTGGTCCTGCAATCGCATTGGTGGCTGGGCTGGAAGGAGTTCCACCCGGACACCGAGGTCTGGGAGGCTTCGAGCGCCCGGCCCTACGGATCGATGTGATGTGAAGGCCCACGCGTCTGACAACGGAAAGGGCGGCCACAAGGGCCGCCCTTACGTTTGATATGCGGATGGGCCGATGCCGACCGGTTACTCGTCGGACTCGGCCGCCTTATCCTTCTTGTGCGCGGCGATGATCGGCTGCGCGATGTGCGGCGGGACCGGCTCATAGCGATCGAACGTCATCGCGAACACCCCGCGCCCGCCGGTCAGCGAGCGCAGATCGGTGACGTAGCGCTGCACCTCGGCCAACGGAACATCGGCCGTGATCACGCTCTTGCCGCCGTTCTGGTCCATGCCCGCGACGCGCGCCCGGCGCGTGTTCAGGTCACCGAGCACGTCGCCCATGTTGCCTTCGGGCACCGTGACCTCGAGTTTGACGATCGGCTCGAGCAACACCGGCGTGGCCGCTTCGACCGCCTTCTTGAAGGCTTCGCGGCCGGCGACTTCGAACGCGATCGGTTTCGAGTCGACGGCGTGCTCCTTGCCGTCGTACACGATGACCCGGACACCCGAGACCGGATAACCTGCGATCACGCCGCCCTCCAGCACCGAGCGCACGCCCTTGTCGATCGGCGCGAGGTAACCCTTGGAGAGGTTCATGCCCACGAGCTCGTCGTCGAACTCGTAGTCGCCGCTGCGCAGCGGCTCGATGCGCAGGAATACCTCGCCAAACTGACCGGCGCCGCCGGTCTGTTTCTTGTGGCGATGATGCCCGTCGCCCTTGCGCGTGATCGACTCGCGATAAGGCACGCGCGGCAGCTCGACGTTGAGGCCCAGGCTGTATTTGGCCTCGGCGCGGCGCACGGCCACGTCGATGTGCTGGTCGCCGAGCCCCTCGAGGATCGTCTGCTTGGTCGAGTGCTCCTGATGCCAGTGCAGGGTCGGATCTTCCTCGCACAGACGGGTCAGGGTCGGGCTGATCTTGGTGCTATCCGCCTGCGTGCGCGGCGAAACCGCCACCGCATACAGGGCCTTCGGGAACACCGGCTTCTTCATCGGCACCGGGTGGGCCTTGTCACCCAGGGTGTCGGTGGTGGCCGTGACGGTCAGCTTGGCCAGCGTGCCGATATCGCCGGCATGCATGTGCTTGACGCTGATCTGTTCCTTGCCGCGCGCGACGTGAACCGTGCCGACGCGCTCTTCGGCGCCGCGGGTGTGGTTCCACACGCGCGCGTCCGAGTGCAGCACACCCGCTACGACGCGGATGTAGGTGACCTTGCCGACGAACGGGTCAGCCGTGGTCTTCCATACGTACAACGCCAGGTCACCGGTGTCATCGGCGTGGATGGTGCCCGGCTTCTCCTCCATGCCCTCCAGTGTGAACGGCATGCCCTCCAACGGCGACGGCAGATAGCGCTCGATGCCCTCAAGGATCGGCAGGGTGCCGATGTCGCCCGTGGCCGAGGCCACGAAGACGGGCACAAAGGTCCGCGCCCGCACGGCGGCGTGAAAGCCGCGGATCATCTCATCCGGGGTCAGTTCCTCGCCGCCCAGGTACTTCTCGAGCAGCGCGTCCTCGCCCTCGGCCGCCGCCTCCATCAATTCGATGCGAGCCTTGGCGGCGGCTTCCTTCAAGTTTTCCGGGATGTCAACGATCTGATCGCCCTTGCCCAGCCGGGCCTTCATCGACAACAAGCCGACCACACCCTTGAAACCCGATTCCTCGCCGATCGGCACCTGAACCGGGATCAATTTGGCATGGAAGGTATCGCGGATCTGCTGCAACGTGCGCTCGAAGCTGGCATTCTCGCGGTCCAGCTTGTTGATCACAACAAAGCGCGGCAGGTGGTACTCGTCGCACATCTGCCAGGCCAGCTCGGTGCCGACCTCGACGCCGCCCACCGCATCAACCACGACGATCGCGGCCTCGCAGACGTGCAGGGCCGAGCGCACTTCACCCTGGAAGTCGGTGAAGCCGGGGGCGTCCAGCAAATTGATCTTGTGATCCAGGAACTCGATCGGGATGACGGAGGTCGACAGCGAGATCTGTCGGCGCTTTTCCTCATCCTCAAAGTCCGAGACGGTCGACCCATCCAGGACTTTACCGTGCCGAGTGGTGGCACCGGTTGCAAAAAGAAAGGCTTCAGTTAAAGAAGTCTTTCCCGACCCGCTGTGACCAATCAGCGCCACATTACGGATCTTGCCAGATTCGTACTCTCGCATCGGCTGTACAAGCCTCCTTTGGGAGCGTTTATCTGACGGCCAGGCCGGATGGTAACATGCCGCCTACCGGACGTCAACGCGAAAGCCCAAAAGGGCCGCAATTGGCCGCCCGCGAACGGCGAGTAGCGGAGTTCGGGTCATTTCGCCTACAATTCAAGATCGTTCCGCTCGTTAATCCGGTTCAGGAGTCGCCGCGGTCCGCCGACAGCGGTCCGCCGTTAGCTCATGTCAGACGACGTCTACATCCCCCCGGTCGGGCCAAACAGCGCTCCGGCCCCAAGCCGCGAGATCTACGCCCGGATGGGAGAAGCCAATATCTTCCGGATGTTGGCCGATTTCTACGAGGTGTTGGCGGGGTCGTCGATCCGGTCGATGTTCCCGGACGATCTGGCGGCGGCCTCCGAAAGATCAGCGGCGTTCTTTGTCGGCCTGTTGGGCGGGCCGCCGCTGTATCAGCAGCGTTTCGGCGCGCCGATGATGCGGGCTCGCCACCTGCCCTTCCCGATCGACGAGGCCGCCCGCCAGGAATGGCTCCGCTGTTGGGAGCCGGTTCTCGCAAAGGCTGGCTCGGATTACAATTTCCCGTCGGAGCACCTGGAGGGGTTCCGGCACTTCTTGAGCGGGTTCTCGGCCTGGATGGTCAATCGCCGCACCGTCGGGTAGCCGACGGCACCGGCGCGTGGATCCGGATCTGGTCGCTTGGGGGCGGCCTGAAAACGTATGGATATCTGGCTCATCAATCGCTTCTCATACATCATCGTGGCCACCGTCGTGCTGGTGGGGATGGGCGTGTTCTTCGCACGGAGCGGCTTTACGCGCACGCGCGCGCTGGCGCTGGGCGTCGCCGCGCTCGCTTTCTTCGTCGCCTGGGCGACGCTTCGCACTGGCGCCGGCACGGCAACCGATCTCCAGACGGCTACGCTGGTCCTGCGGGACGCTCAGCAGCCCGTGCTGGTGGAGTTCTACTCCGACTACTGCGCCGGATGCCTGGCGGCCCGCCCTGCGGTCGACAGCCTCGAGCGCGAACTCGGCGACCAGCTCAAGGTCGTTCGGCTCAACGTCGCTTCAACAGCAGGACAGGAACTGGCCATGCAGCTCCAGGTTGAGAACCGCACGCCGTCGTTTGTGCTGCTCGACGCCGCAGGTAACGAGCTCTGGCGCGGCTTTGGCGTCTTCGACGACACCGCGGTCCGCGCGGCGCTCGACAGCAGCAGTTGACCGGCGCATGCCGCGCATCCTTTTCCTGTTTCTGGACGGCGTCGGCCTCGGCGCTGATGATCCGGCCCGTAACCCGCTGGCCGCGGCCGACCTGCCGACATTGAGCGCCCTGTTGGCCGGTGCCCGCCCGTTGGCGGCCACCCTCCGAACCGAAACCGCCTCCGCCCTGTTCATCCCAACCGACGCCGGGCTCGGTGTGGATGGCTTGCCGCAATCGGCGACCGGCCAGGCCGCGCTCCTGACCGGCCGCAACATCCCGGCCGAGATCGGCGGGCATTGGGGGCCGAAACCCAACGCCGCGGTAGCCCAGGTGCTGCGGGCCGGCTCGATCTTCCATGAATTGCGTTCAGCCGGACGCCGGGCGGCCCTGCTGAGTGGTTACCCTCAGCGCTACTTCGACGCGATCGCTTCCGGACGGCGGAGCTACTCGGCCATCCCGCTGGCGGCCACTGCGGCCGGTCTGGACCTGGCCGGCGAAGACGATATCCGGGCCGGGCGCGCCCTGGGCGCCGACTTCACCAACGCCTTCTGGCGCAGCGAACTGGGTTCCGACGTCCCGGTTTACACCCCCCGTGAAGCCGGCCAACGGCTGGCGGCAGCCGCGGCCGAGTACGACTTCGCCCTGTTCGAGCATTGGGTTACGGACTACGTCGGGCATCGCGGCGCGTTGAGCGACGGCATCGCTCTGGTCGAGCAGATCGATCAGGTGCTGGCCGGCGTGCTCGACCGCTGGGATCTGGCCCGCGACCTGGTGATCATCACCTCCGACCATGGCAACCTGGAGGATCTGGGCCATCGGCATCACACGCTCAACCGGGTGCCCACGTTTTTGATCGGGGCCGGGCGCGCGGCCTTCGACGACCTGCACGACCTCACCGGGCTGGTGCCCGGGATCCGGCGGGTGTTGCTGCAAACGGTGTAACAGGTTCACGTTCGCCGAAGGCCGAGCAGGTTTGCCAACGGGATCTCGGCCTGACACCTCACCCCCACGCATCACATTACGTCAAACTCATATTCCAACCCCGCCTTGCCTTATAATCAAGAGATCGCTTATGGACGCTTTGTGGACTACTTACGGGTTCTATCTCTGGGGTCTCACGACCCTGCTGGTGATCATCGCCCTGGTCTGGTTGGGCTGGATGAGCTTCGCGCCTGAAGAGGCCTCTGGCGGCGGGGAGATCGATCCAACCGTTCTCGAGCGCGTGCAGGCCCTGCTCGACAGTCAGCCCGTGATCCAGGCCTCGGTCGGCCGAGCCCTGCAGTTTGCGGGGCTTGAGCAGTACACGGACGACACCGGACGGCCGGCCTTCGCGTTGGCGGTCTTCAACGCCCGCGGCGACGGCCTGCTGATCGCCAACGACGCCGACTCCGGCGTGGCGGCCCGCACCCTCAAGAACTGGGGCGAGGGCGATACGTTCTCCGTGCCGGAGCAGACGGCCGTCGCGCAGGCTCGCACACAGCACAAGAGCTAACCCACCTCCGGGCACCGGCCCGCCATCGAAAGGAGCGTGCATGTTCAGCTTCCGACCTGGCCGATCCAAAGATCCCGGCAAGAACAACGGCGGCTCGGGCGCCCAGCCCTTCAGCGCGCCGCGTGCACCCGGAACCAGCCCCTTCGGCGCCGCCCCTAACGGCAATGGACATTCGGCACAGCGCCCGGTCGAGAGCGTGATCGGGCCCGGCCTGCATTACACCGGCGCGCTCAGCGGCAACAGCGGCGTGCGCATCGAAGGCTCCTTCGACGGCTCGATCCAGATCGGGGGCGCGCTGATCATCGCCGAGGGCGCGCGTGTCACGGCCGATTCGATCCAGGCCGGCGTCGTATCGGTGGCCGGCACCGTCAAGGGCAATATCGTGGCTGACAAGGTCGAGATCCTGTCGACTGGTCGCATCTACGGTGACCTCAAAACCGGCAGCTTCGCGTCTGAAGAGGGTGCCTTCCTGCGCGGTCAGATCACCATGCGCGACGGCACCGAACCGATCGACGAAGAGGACGTGGACGAACCGCCCCAGCCCAAAGACCGCGGCTGAGCGTCGCCGACCCACCTACAAAAAGAGGCCCCGGCCAAGGCAATGCACTGGCCGGGGCCTCTTTTTGTGCCGAGGCTTGACTCTCCCGCATGGGTAGACTGTATAAAGACATCGAGGCCTCAACATGATCCGCATCGGGGATTTTTCGAAACTCAGCCACGTCACAGTCAAAGCCCTGCGCCTGTACGACGAGATGGGTTTGTTGAAGCCCGTATTGGTCGATACGTTCACGTCGTATCGCTACTACGAGTTCAGTCAACTCACACGTCTGTACCGCATTCTGGCCCTCAAGGATCTTGGGCTGTCGCTCGAGGAGATCGGGAGCGTGCTCGAGAACGAGGTCTCGGTCGAGCACTTGCGCGGCATGCTCGCGCTACGACAGGCCGAGATCCGCCAGCGAATGCGCGAAGACGAGGTCCGACTGGAACGCGTGGCCAACTGGCTCGAACATCTTAAAGAGGAAAGACCAATGTCCGTTCATGCCGTCGTGCTCAAGACTGTGGAGTCCTTCAAGGTGGCTTCCATGCGGGGCATCGTGCCGCAGCCGCCCGATCAGAACATCCTTTGGGATGAGGTCATTGCGTTCATGGAACGGCACAAGGCACGCATGGCCGGCGCGCCCTTCGCGATTTATCACGATCCCGATTTTCGTGAAAAGGATTGGGATATCGAGGTCTGCCAGCCGGTTGTCGAAGCGGTGCCGTCCAGCGACAAAGTCAAAGTCTACGACCTGCCGCGCGTCGAGAAGATGGCCTGCGTGGTCCACCACGGCCCGTTCGCCACACTGCCCACGGCCTACGACTCACTGGCCGCATGGATCGATCAAAACGGCTATCGCATCGTCGGTCCGGCGCGCGAGATCAATCTGCGGCTGCCCGATACGATGGGTGATCAGAACGACCCCAACACCGTCAACGAGGTCCAGTTCCCGGTCGAGAAGGCTTAGGAGCCAGGAGCGCGGGGCGAAAGGCGAGGAGTGAACGCTGCCGCTCCTCGCCTTTCGTTGAACTACGGGGTAATCGTAAACACCTCGCCGGTGCTGCGCCCGAAGACCTCAGGAGCATAGAGCGCGTAGGCCTGCGCCGGCCGCACCTGGAAGATGCCGTCGGTCTGCATGTAAAGCAGATAGCTGTAGGAGTATGAGCCGGCCGGAAGCACGTCGGCGACGACGCGCACGCGATCGTCGCGCACGGTCTGACGCGCAAACCACCAGCCGCCCCACCAGAAATCGGGTTCGGACAGACGCAGCCCAAGCGGCTCATCGACCCGCGGCGCAGTCAACAGGCTGGTATCGATCGCCTCGGCGCCGGCTGGGAAGAGATCCTCGAGCACAACGAACTGACGCTCGCGAGAGGTCGAGACGTTCACCGTGACCCGCACGGTGGTGCCGACCTGAGCCTCGGTGACGGCCGGGCAGAGCGGCTGAGCGTCGCCGCCGCAGGTCGAGCTCTCGAGCGCATAACTGCGGCTCACACTCAGACCGCGATCGACGGCCGGGGCCTCGCCCGCCGGCAACACCACGTTGAGCGCCGCCGTGTAGTACAGGCGTCCGGCGCCTTCAGTGCGCTCGAAGAGCAGTTGATTGGCCTGGACCCGGATCAGTTCGGCGGTGCGCGCCTCGGCGACGACCGCCAGGTTCTCGGCGTTCACGGCGCCCTCGAGCAGTGCGGCGCCGTTCAGTCGCACGCTGTAGTCGAAGTCACCGCTCAGCTCGTCGGTGTGCTCGGCCCAGGCGCTGAGCGCGTGCAGGGCCCAGGAGGTCTCCTGGCTGCTCTCCCAGCCGTCGGCCCGGCGCGCGATCATCAACCAGCGCACGGCGTTGGGCGCGATCGGGTTCTCGGGGTCGAGGCGCATCAATGCCGCCAGCACGACCGAGGTCGCGCGGGTCTGGCTCCCGAACATCCGGAACGCCGACCCGCCTTCCACCCAACTCGCGCCGGTCGCGCTGACGTCGGCGCTCGAGACCAGCGTGTCGATCAGGGTCCGCGCCCGTGGGTCCTCGGCGCCGAGCGTGAGCGCCATCAGGGCCTGGCCTTCCGCGCTCAAACGATCGCGGGCGTCGTAGAGGGCATCGACCAAGGCCGTCACGTCGGAGCTGGTGTTGGCCAGGGCGTACAGGACCAGGGCCTGTCGGTCGAGCCGCCAGCTCTCCTCGGCCGGCACGGCCGCCGGCTCGACCAGGAAGGCGATGCCGTTGAGATACTCCAGCGCGCGTTCCAGCACATACGAGATCTCGGACGGCGCGTCCTCGGCCTCCAGGTCGAGATCGGCGCGCATCCCGAGCACCGCGCTGGCCGTCAACCACTCGTCCGACGGCCCATCCTTCCAAAAGCCCCAGCCGCCGTCGGCGTTCTGCATCTGACTGAGCGACACGATCGCGCGCCGGATGCGTCCGCGCAGGATCAGCTGCAGGTCGGGCTGCGCATCGGCCACCTGCAGGGCCTTCAGCACGGCGGTGTTGGCCGTCAGCCGCGCGGTCCAGCCCGCGGCGCTCTCATCGTCCGGGGACTCGGGATCCTCCAGCGCGTCCAGCGCGGGCGTGAACGAGGCCATCAGCGACGGCGTTACCCGCACGTCAAGGTCGGCGGCCACCGCACCGAAGCGTCGCGGCACGCCGATCGCCTCGACCCGCACGCCGGCCTCGGATAGATCGCCCGCCGTGGCAACGACCTCGGGGGCGAGATAGCGATAGATCGGGATCAGCTGGTCGGCGCCCTGCCCAAGCGTGGGCTTGGAGGCGTCGAACTGGCCGCCACCCTGGACCGTGAACGTCAGGTCCGCGGCGGCGGACTCCGCTACCTCGACCGGCCAGGCCACCTCGACCCGGCCGCCGGCCGGCACGGTCACGGCCTGCTCGGCCGGGCCGGTCAGCGTGACACCGGTGGCATCCAACAAGACGCGCACGTCGAGCGACTCGGCGTTGGCGTTGTCGATCACGGCCTTGAGCGTCAGTCGATCGCCGGCCGTCAAGAAGCGCGGCGTGATCGGCCGGATCTGCAGGGTCTTGCTGGCGACGAGGTCGACCTGGGTCGCGCCGACCCGGGTGTCGGCCGTGACAGCGCGGGCGTCCAGCCGCCAGGTGGTCAGGTTATCGGGCAAGGTCACCTCGATCACCAGGCTGCCGTCGGCGTCCGTGACGGATTGCGCGCTCCAGAACGCCGTGTCCTTGAAGTTGCTGCGCGGCGAGAGCAACTCGAAGAGGCCGTCGCCGCCGCCGCCACCGCCGCCGCGTCCGAGCGCCCAGACGTCCTCGGGCACGGTATCCCCGGCCACATTGAGGCTCAGACCGGTCCGCACCCCGAGCCGCGGCAGGCCATAGAAGGCCTGATCGATCGGCTGGGCGTTGGGCTCGGCCAGCTTGAGCGCGGCCAGATCGGCGACGCTGACCGCCACCTCGGCCTGAACGGGCGCGCCAGCCGAATCGCGGACGTCGATCGTATAGCGCACGATCTCACCCGGACCGGCCCGCGTGCGATCGGGCGTGGCCGTGACGGTCAGCAGTTGCTGGGCGGCGCTCACCGCCACCCGGGTCAAGCCGAGCCGATAGTCCGGGTCCTCGCCCGGGCGGATCACGACGGCGGAGACGAATACGCCGGGCGCGTCGTCGGCCGTGAGCGGCAGCCGGTAGGTCGTCGCGGCGCCCTCGAGGGTGATGATGTCGTGGCGCAGCACGCCATCGCGCTCGACCGTGATCAGCGCGCGGGCGCCCGCACCGAGCGGCGAGGGGATGAGCACCTCGGCTGTGTCGCCGGGCTCATACGCGCGCCGATCAGTCGTCAGCTCGATCCTGGCATTCGGGTCGCGGCGCCAGTTGAACGCGCCCGCGCCCATGGCATAGACGTAGGCCACGGCGCGGGCCTCGCGCCCGTCCGCGTCCGTGATCGTCACGGCCAGGCGATAGCTGCCGGCCTCATCGGGCGTGAGCGAACCCGTCGCCCGGCCCTGCGCGTCGGTCGTCAGGCGCTGCGAGCCGACGGGGGTGCGCGTCTCGTCGCAGCTCCAGGTGGTTTCACGCGACACCGGGTCGACGCTCTGGGCGCAGCTCCAGTCGACGCGCTCGAGGCTGGCCTGCACGACCCGGTTTGGCGCTTCTGCGCCGGAGGTATCGAGGCTGATCACATCGAATGCGACGGGTTGGTTGGCCGCGATCAGATACCGCTCGGGCGCGATGCCGACCGCCAGCTGCGCCGGATGGACCGTCACCGTTGCGTGGCCGGCCACCTGCACATCGCCGGCCGGGTCGGTGACCACGGCCTGGATTTCGTAACTCAGGGTCCGGCCAGGATCGGCTGGCGGCGCCGTAAGCCGCAGCGTCGCGCGGCCGTTCGCATCGGTCGTGCCGACCTGTTCAACGATCAGGCCCAGCCCGGCGGGCGTGGTCTGGCTGCGGATGTAGTCGGGATCGGTAAAGCTGAAGTTGCCGGGCACATCCGGCTCGAAGAACGTCGAATTGCTGAACACGCGCCATTCGACCCTGGCGCCGGTGACCGGCAGATCAAAGAAGAAACGCGCGTCGACCTCGGCCGTGACCTCGTCGCCGATGATCGCATCGGCCGCGGCGGGCGTCACGGTGACGTTGAACTCAGGCTTGCGATACTGGGCCACGTTGAAATACACGCTGCCGATTTGGGGCTCGAACTCGTCCGCGCCGACGCGGCGCGCGATGACCGAATAGGTGCCGAGCTCGGCGATCTCGTCGATGGGTTGTGAGAGCGCGAACGAGCCGTAGGCCGAGAGCGGCACCGTCTCTTCGCGGAGGAGCTCACCCATCGGGCTGTACACCTGCACGCTCACGGCCTCGAAGGGCGGGAGCGTGTAGCGCGCTTCGCTGCCGGAGCGCAGGATGCCCTTGACCTCGATCGTCTCGCCCGGGCGGTAGATCGGCCGATCGGTCGTGAGATAGCCGACCAGCGGCGATTCGTCGTAGCGCTGATCGATGCCGAACTGCCAGGGCTCGACGTCGTTGCTCCAGGCGGTCGAGGCGGCGGCCACGCGGGCCGGATCATCCGAGAACACCACCCACTCGGTGTAGGTCGGCACATCGGTGTCCCACGTGAAGAGCGCCACGCCGTCGGCGTCGGTGCGGGCCGACGTCACCTGCACGCCGTCGGCGCGCCACAGGTTGAGCGGCAGGTCCGTCACCGGATCGCCGGTGCGCACGTCGATGGCCCAGGCCAGGGCGGTGCGCAGCCCGGCCTTGACCGTGAGCTGGATGTTGGAGACCACCACGGCCTCGGACAGCTCGCCGATCGAATCGCCGGGATAGGCCCGCAGCACGTACAGACCGGGCGCCAGCGAGCCCTGCGCCGCGAGCGACACCGGCGTGATCACACGCTCGTTGCGCGCGCCGCCGGGCGTCACCGACCAGGAACGCACGTAGTTCAACGGGACCTGAGCCGTGTCATAACCGGTTGCGAACGTCAGGAACGTGAACACGTCCACAGCCGCCAGGTTGAAATCGATCCGATCGACGTTGCGCGTCGCCAGCGTGGCCGCGGTCGGGCCTTCGCCGCGGTAATAGCTGACCTGGCCGTCGGCGCCGAGCTGCACCTGGGCGGGATAGTCGCCGGTCGTGAACGTGGCAGTGCGGCGCTCGGTGAAGGCCAGCGCGCCGTAGGGGTCGCGCATGCCGGGCTCGAGCGCGAGCGTGTAGGTCGCGCCTGGACGCAGATCGTACGACAGCGAATAGGTCAGGTTGGTCTCGTTCCAATACGTGTAGACGCTGGTCACCTGCGGCTCGGGCGAAATTGAAACGTTGGCGTTGATCGTGGCCACGTCCATCGGCGAGTCGAAGAAGAGCGTGATCGAGCCGTAGGGATCGAGGGTGCCGCCCTCGTCCGGGTCGATTGCGGCCAGACGGGCCGGGAGCACGGTCGTGAACGCCGTGGACAGGGCGGGCATGCCCGGGCCCGTGGCCCCGGCTGCCCGCGCGCCATCGGCGAAGGTGATCTGGTAGGTCGTGCCGAGATCCAGCGGCGCCGACGGCACAAAACCGAGGCTGCGGTCGTCGTCCGACCAGCGCAGATCGCCCGCGACCAGCCCGGCGGGCCCGGAGAGCGCGAAGGCGGCTTCGGTGCTGGCGTGATCCATCGGCTGGTTGAACGTCGTCGTGATCGGCGCCGTGAGCGGCACGTTGAAGGCATCGAACGCCGGAGAGGTGAAGATCACGGACGGCAAGGCGACCGTGAACGACCAGGCGTACTCGGCCGGCAGCGTCGTCCCGAGCGTGTCCGCGAGCCCGGCCGCGATGCTGGCCGTATACGTCTGGCCACCGACAAGCGGCTGCGCGGGGCGGAAGCGATACAGACTGGTGGTGACCCACTCGCCGGTGCCGGGCACCTCGGGCGTGAGGATCAGCGGGTTGATCAGATCAGCCTGATCGGCCACGCCGGTCAGCGGCACGATCGGGCGATTGAATGCGACCGAGATCACGCTGTCGGAGGCCGCCTCGCCCGAGTCAGGTCCCGGGTAGACCTGGGCCACGGCCAGATCCCCGACGGTTTCAAACGAGAATCCAAAAGCCGAGTTGAGCGCCAGGCCGGCGCTGTTGCGCACGCCGGCCGCGACCTCGGCCCGATAGGTGCGGCTATGGGCGAGCGGTTCGGCCGGTGTGAAGGTCAACGTGGAATTGTTGTCGCTCCAGGTGAAATCGCCGGCCACGGTCGAGCCGTCGTCGGCGGCCATCAGCTTGAACGAGCCCTCGACGCTGTTGGGATCCATCGGCGCGTCGAAGTACACGATCACGGGCGCGGCCGGGGCCTGTTCGGCGCCGGGCTCCGGCAGGCGATCGATCACGGCCGGCGGGACGGCCGGCAGCGGCGTTGGAGAGGGAGCGGGCGTGTTGGTCGGTTGGGGCGTCATCGTCGGCGCCGGAGTAAACCACGAACACGCCAGTGAAGCCGCCAGCAGGGCGGACACCGCCAATGACACACGCGACCGAGCGGCCCGGTGGATATTGATCATCATCTTCTCTTCCTGATGGGTGGACCTGTTTATTGTACGAGAAAGACGCCGGATGGGGGGAATTGGCTCCACGCGGCATGCGGCCCGGGGGATTCTAACCTTCGACCTGACAGGTCCATCCACGATTCTCGGGAAAACAAGGTCATTCAAAAAGCCTATTCAAAGATATTGGCCCAATATTCCAACCTTCGGGGTCGTGCGCCGATGTGATATGGTTCCGGCAATCGTTTTCATTTATTGACGCTATGAACATCCTCACCCTCCCGCTCGGCCCTCTGGGCACCAACTGCTACATCGTCGCGGATCCGGCCGGCACGGCCGCCGTGATCGACCCGGGCGGCGACGCCGACCAGGTGCTACGCACGCTCGCGGACCGGCAGTGGCGTGCCACGCACATCCTCCTGACCCACGCCCACTTCGATCACATCGGCGCCGTCGCCGAGCTGCACACGGCCCTCAGCCTGCCCGTAGCATTGCATCCGCTCGATCTGCCGCTTTATCGCTCCGGCGGCGGCGGGCGCAACTACGGTTTGACGTTCGAGATCGGGCCGGACCCGGCGATCGCGCTGGATGCGATCGCGACAGTCGCCGTCGGCGACTTATCGTTCGAGGTGTTGTTTGTGCCCGGACATACGGTCGGGCATGTGGCCTTTTGCGAGCACGGACACAACGCCGTCTTCAGCGGGGATGTGCTTTTCGAGGATGGGATCGGGCGGACCGATCTGCCGGGCGGCAGCTACGCGACGCTCATGGAGAGCATTCGCCAGCAGCTGCTGACCTTGCCCGACGACACGGCGGTCTATCCAGGGCACGGGCCGGCGACCACGATCGGGCGTGAACGCCGCCAGAACCCCTTCCTGGCGACGGACTGAGCCCGGCGCGTCAGCGCACCCGACTGTAGATGTCGTAGTCGCCGATCTCGACCAGCAACACAAAATGGTCGGCGATGATGTCGGGCGGGTAGACGCCCGTGAAGCCCGCCATCCGACCCACGATCAAGTAATCGGGATCGTTGCGCAGCGTATCGTAGGTCGGGGCGGGGCCGCCGGTCGGGTAGAACGCGCGGCGGATGGCGTCCATCTGGTCGGTCTGGCCAGGTCGGCTGATATCGGTGCGCAATGCCAGCGCATCGAGCTCCCACTCCCAGCTCTCGATCACGGCCTCAGCCGGAATCTGCTGACGGATGAATGCCGCAGCCGCGACCACTTGCGGGTCGCGGGCCGTCGCGACGATCCTGTAGCCGTTGTAGAGAAACGCGAGCGCCGCCAGCGCCACCGCTGCGATACGCCAGGGCCAGGGCCCGACCTCGGGCTGGCGCAACAGGCGAGTCGCGCCGACGCCCAGCAGCAACCAGGCGGTCACCCAACCCAGAAAGGCATAGCGGGTCCAGCCGATCGACACATACGCAAACCAGAGCGCGTGTGAGAGCACGATCAGGGCCAACGTCAACTGCCCCCACGCGCGCGCCGACCAACGCGCCCCCCCGGGTCGGGCCGCTGCGATCACGGCCAACACCGCCACCGTCACCATCAGGCCGAACATCGCCCAGGCGCTGTTGGACGTGGCGCGACCGAACAGCGACGTCAGCAGGTTGGTGCCGACCGTCACGCTCAGCATCGCCGCATATTCGGCCCGGCGGATGTCATCGACGGCGATCCGCGTCAATAACTGCCAGGAACCCAGCATGGCTGCCACAGCCAACAGCGGCGCGACTTCACGGATCAGCGTCGCCCGGCCCTGGCGACGCAACGTCCAACAACGAGCCGCGGTGATGAGGGCCAGACCCGGCAGAACGCCGAAGGCGGTCTGGGTCTTCGACAGCAGCCCCAGGCCAACGACCAGGCCCGGCAGGGCTGCGCGCCAGGGCGCCGGCAGAGGCCGATCCGCCTCCCAGGTCTGAAACCACAGCCAGAGCCCCAGCAGGATCAACGCCACGGCGGGCACTTCACCCATCAACTGACGGCCGAGCATCACATAACCGGTGTCGCCCACGGTCGGGGCGGCCAGCACCAGTAGGGCCGCCAGGAACCCGGCCTGCCAGCCCGCAAACCAGCGGCCAAGGAAATAGGCAGCTGTGAGGCCCAGTAAGGCATACACCACGGTCGGCAGTCGGGATTGCCAGATGCCGGGCCCCAGCAGCGCGTAAAGCGCAGCGACCGGAAGCGTGTCGGCCGGGCCGGTGCCGGCGGCCGGATCGAACGGCCGCACGGCATCATGATCAGACGTTGCATACTGGCCGGTCGTGGCGAGCACGTACGCCTGGTTCGCACGGAACCCTTCGTCGAACCAAAACGCCGGAGCGCTATCGAGCCGCCACAGTAACAAAGGAAGAGCCAGGAGATATAGGCCCAACAGAGGCAAAGGCAGCAGCGAGAAGCGCGGCTCGACGCGCGGCGTCCAGCGTGCCAGAGGCAGTGTTCGCATGCGTTATTCGACGACCTGTGTTTGGCTCAGGCTGGACGGCTCAAGGTTCTGTGAAAGGGCAGCCAGGGGCGGGGCGGACTTCGCTCGGTAGTGACACATCCGTAAGAGCATATCGAAAGCGTAGGAAAGCCATGATAGCCCGCTGGTCATGGTCCATTCGCGGGGCGACCCTTCATCATTCGAAGCCATTCAGGGGATTGCCAGGCGCTCGTGCCGCTGCGCCACGATCGCCTGGCCGGCAGTCGACTGGGCCCAGGCCAGGAAATCGCGGGCCGCACCGGTTGGCTCGTTGAGCGCCCGCGCCTCAATCGCAACGCTGCCCAGGTCGACGGTCGCCACGACGGTTACGCTGGTATCGGTCTCCGGCAAAGGCAGGATGCCGATGGCGCCCGGGGTCTGCGCCACGGCGACACGCAAATCGCCCCAGCTCGGCACCAATCTGGCTTGAGGAGACAGGGCGGCCAGACCCAAACGAGCCGCCACGACCGCTGCGGCTTCGGTGTCGCGATCGCGCGCGAAAACGGTGACGGCGCCGGGTGGGCCTCCCAGCTGCGACCAATCCTCAACGGTACCGCTCAACAGCGCCGCCAGCTGGCGATCGCTGAGCGCCGGCGCCGAGAAGTCGGCGGCGACGACGGCCGCCAGCGCCGTGGCGCCCAGTGGCGTTCGGAAGCCCGCCGCCACCCGGCCAAGATCCGCACCGATCTCGATCTCCGACGTATCCGCGCCGAGGGGTTCCACCACCACCACCACATCGGGCCGCTCGCTGCGATAGGCCGTGGCCAGATCGGCGACCAACGATGCCGCCAGATCGGAAGCCGCCACACGCACTACAGCCGGCGTCGGAGGCGGTGTCGGTGTCCCGGTCGGGGCAACGGCGCAGGCCGTCGCGGCCCACACGACCACGACGCCAAGCGCCCTGAGCCGCCAGGTGGAACGGCGACTCACTGCAAGGCCAACCCGAGCGTGACCAGGCACAGGATCGAGAATCCGATGCGGTACCACCCGAACACCGCCATCGACTGGCGCGCCAGGAAACCCAGCAGCCAGTGGATGCACGCCAGGCCGACCAACAGCGAGACGGCGGTGCCCAGGGCCAGCGGCGGCAGGTACTGGACGAAGTTCGGCACCTCGAGCAAGTCCTTGACGGCGACAACGCTGGCGCCGGTGAGGGCCGGCACCATCAAGAGGAAGCTGAAGCGCGCAGCGGCGCGGCGCTCGAGGCCGCGCACCAGCCCGCCACAGATCGTGGCCGCCGAGCGCGAGACGCCCGGGAAGAGCGCCAGCGCCTGGAAGCTGCCGATGATCAGCGCGTCTTTCCAATCCAGCGCGTCAACCGAACGATCGCGCCGGCCGATGCGTTCGGAGACGAAGATCAGCAGCGCCGCCACGCCCATAATCGCGGCGACCACGAGCGGCTGGCGATGGAGCGACTCGACCGCGTCGCGAAACAGCAGTGCGATGACCACGGCCGGCACCGTCCCGAGCGCGATGATCCAGCCCAGGCGCGCCTCGGTCGTGGCGAGCGGCGCGCGCGCCAACAGGCCGGCGACGACCGCGCGCGCGATCCCCCACAGGTCGCGCCAGAAGTACACGACCACGGCGATGACGGTGCCGAACTGGAGCAGGATGTCAAAGATGAAAACCGCCTGCTCGTCGAGCGCCCAACCCAACAACGCCGGCACGAGGATCAGGTGCGCGGTCGACGAGATCGGGAGAAACTCGGTGATACCCTGGATGATGCCCAGGATCAACGACTGAAGGAAGTCCATGCCCAAATACCTTTATCGGAGGAGGGAAAAGGGAGGAGAGAAGAGGGAACGGTTACTGCGCGCTTCACTTCTCCCTCTTCCCTCCTCCGCTAGACGCGGGACCAGGCCCGCAAGAACGATTCAGCGTAACTCGCGAACGAATCCCGCTCGATCGCGGCGCGCATCTCGCGCATCATCGTCAGGAGCAGATGCACATTGTGGTGGGTCAGCAGCACCGCGCCCAGGATCTCACCGGCGCGCATGAGGTGTCGGACGTAGGCCCGTGAGAAGTTCCGGCAAGCATAACATGTGCATCCGGCCTCGATCGGGCCTGGATCGCGGGCGAAGACCGCGTTGCCCATGTTGAGCCGGCCGGTGCGCGTGAGCGCGGCGCTGTTGCGCGCCAGGCGGGTCGGGAGCACACAGTCGAAGATGTCGACGCCGCGTGCCACGCCGTTGACCAGATCCTCAGGTGAGCCGACGCCCATCAAGTAGCGCGGTTTGTGCGCGGGCAGGAGCGGCTCGACCACGTCGAGCGCGGCGTGCATCTCGGCCTTGCTCTCGCCGACCGCCAGGCCGCCGATGGCGTAGCCCGGCAGGTCAAGGCCCGTCAGAAAACGCGCGGACTCTGCCCGCAGGTCGGCAAACACCCCGCCCTGGACGATGCCAAAGAGCGCCTGATCGGCGCGGGTCTTGGCGGCCACACAGCGTTCGGCCCAGGCGTGTGTGCGCCGCAACGCGAGCTCGTTGTAGGCGCGGTCGAGCGGCGGCGGGCATTCGTCGAAGGCCATGATGATGTCGGCGCCCAGGTTCTCCTGGATCGCGATCGAGCGCTCGGGCGTAAAACGGTGCAGCGAGCCGTCGAGATGGCTCTTGAATGTCACGCCGTCGTCGTCGATCTTGCGCGTATCGGAGAGCGAAAAGACCTGGAAGCCGCCCGAGTCGGTCAGGATCGGGCCCGGCCATTGCATGAACTGGTGCAAGCCGCCGAGGTCACGCACCAGCTCGTCGCCCGGGCGCAGATACAGGTGATAGGTGTTGCTGAGCACGAGCTGGGCGCCCAGCTCGTGCAATTGCGCCGGCGTGAGTGCTTTGACCGTGGCCGCCGTGCCGACCGGCGCGAAGACCGGCGTGAGAAGTTCGCCGTGCGGGGTGAGGAACCGCCCGGCGCGCGCGCGCCCGGATCGCGCCTGAAGCTCGAATTCGAACATCGTTCACAACCCCCAGAAAAGCGCCAGGCCGACCAGCAGCACTATGAAGAGCGCGATAGTCACGGGAACACCCAACTTGCGATAGTCGTTGAAGCGATAGGCGCCCGGACCCATCACCAGCAGGTTGACGCTGTGACTCATCGGCGTCAAAAAGGCCGTTGAGCAACCCAGCGCCACGGCCATCGCCACGGCGCGCACCCCGTCGACACCCAGGCCGATGTGCTCGGCGGCCGCGATCGCGATTGGGGCGAGCACCACCGGAGTCACCTGGCCACCGATGATCTGCGTCAGCGCCACTGTGAAGATGAAGAGCCCGCCGGCCAGGGCCAACGGGCCGAACCCGCCGATCGCATTGACCAGGAGCTCGCCGACCAGCGCCGCCGCCCCGGTCTGGGTCAGGGCCAGGCCAAGCGGCAGCATCCCAGCGATCAGGAAGATCGTGCGCCACTCGACGGCGGCATAGGCCTCTTCCATTGTCAGACAGCCCAGGAGCACCATCAGCACCGCGGCGGCGAATGTCGTTTCGGCGATCGGCAGCAGGCCGAGCGCTGGCACGATCACGGCCGCGGCCGTCAGCGCCAGCACGATCCAGGCCTGAGGCGAGAGCGGGGCCTCGGTCTCGCCGAAGTCCTCGGTCAGCACCAGGAAATTCGGGTCGCGCCGCAACAACTCGATCGGGCGGCGAGTGCCCTGCATAAGGAGCGCATCGCCGAACCGCAGAGGAATCTCGGCCAGGGCGTCGCGGAGCGTGTTGCCCTCGCGCCAGATCGCAAGCACGGTCAGGTTGTACTTATCGCGGAAGCGCATCTCGCGCAGGGTCTTGCCGGCCAATCCCGAGCGCGGCGCCAGGGCGACCTCGATCAGGCTGACTTGATCGGACGCCAGCTGTCGGTTCCAATCCGGATCCTGCGTCAGCGCCAGCCCGTAGTGAGTCAACTCGGCCTCGTCGATCTGACCGGTGTACATCACGATGTCGCCCTCACGTACCCGTTCGGCGCGGGGCGGGGCCAGCGTGACCGAGCCGCCGCGTGAGATCGCGAGGATATTCAGTCCCAGTCGCTGGCCCCAGCCGCCATCAGCCAGCGACTGTCCGGCCATGACCGAGCCCGGTTTGACGTAGGCAGCCTGCACCTCCTGGCGCAGCTGATAGGCATCCATCAACGTGCCCGCCGGACGAGCGTCGCGCTCGCCGTCACGGGCACGATCGGGCAGCAGCCGCGGTCCGAACACGGTGATCACCAGAATGCCGGCCAGCGCCATCGGCAGACCGAGCGGCAGGAAGTCGAGCACGCCGTAGGACGGATAGCCCTTCTCGCTGAGCGCGTTGCTCACGAGGATATTGGCGGTTGTGAACAGGGTCGCCATGCCGCCCAGCAGCGCGCCAAAGGCCAGTGGCATCAGCAGCCGCGAGGTGCGCTGGCCGCCCGTACGGGCCACACCGACGGCAGCCGGCAGCAGCACCGCCGCGGCCGCGACCGTGTTCATCACCAACGAGAGCAGGGCCGAGGCCGAGGTCACGATCAGGATCGTGCGCCGCAGGCTGGCGCCCGAGGCGTGCAGCAGGATCCGCCCCAGCTGGTGCGTCACGCCGGTGCGGTCGAGCGCCTCGGCAATGATTGACAGCGCCAGCACCGTAATCACGGCCTGACGGCTAAAGCCATTGAAGAGCTCGTCCGGTCCGACCAGACCGGTGAGCCCGAGCACCACCAGGATGACCAGCGCCGCCAGGTCCGGTCGGACCCGTTCGGTGATCATCAGCGTCGCGACCACCCCGACCAGGAGCAGCACGAACGCGATCTCGAGAGTCATAGGGTGAGGATTATACGGCGAGGGGGATAGGAGGAGGGAGGAGGGAAGTGGGAGGAGCGAAGTGCGATTGCTTTGCGCGGTAGCGTTCTCTCTTCTCTCTTCTCTCTTCTCTCTTCTCTCTTCTCTCCTCTCTCCTCTCTCCTCTCTCCTCTCTCCTCCCTCTTCGCTCCTCCCTTCTCCCCCCTCCTTCTGCTTCCCTCTTCCTCCCCGACTATCCCGATTACAATACCGACGCATGCTCACCTGGGTCGACGTCGATCTGAATGCGTTGCGGCACAACTTCCGGAGGCTGCAGGCGCTGACCGGCACGCGGGTGGCGCCTGTGGTGAAGGCCAACGCCTACGGGCACGGCTTGATCCCGGTCGCGCGTGCCATCACGTCAGCCGGGGCCGATTACCTGTGCGTGGCGCGCGCCGATGAGGGGCTGGCTCTGCGCGAAGCCGGTCTCGGGTGCGAGATCCTGGTGCTCGGCTACACGCCGCCCGAACAGGCTCTGGAGGCCGTTGGTCGAGATCTCACCCTGGCGGCTTTCGACCTCGACGCGATCGCGGCCTATGCGGCGGCGGCTCGGACGCTCGGCCGGCGGGCCCGCCTGCACCTGAAGCTCGACACCGGCATGGCCCGCCTGGGCGCCAGGCCCGAGGATGCGCCGGCACTGGCCGCCCAGATCCTGGGCTCGCCCGATCTCGAGCTTGACGGGCTTTTTCAGCATTTCGCGGCCTCCGACTCCACCAACCAGACTTCAGCGCGCGCACAACTGGATCGCTTCAACGCGGTGTTGGCCGGTCTGCCCCGGCGCCCGCGTCTCGTACATGCCTGTAACTCGGCCGGCGCTCTGACGCTGCCCGAGGCTCGCTTCGACCTGGTGCGTACCGGCATCGCCTTCTACGGCCTCAGCCCATCCGACGACGTGCCGGTGCCCGCCGATTTCCGGCCGGCACTGGCCTGGAAGGCCCGCGTCACCCTGGTCAAGACCGTGCCCGCCGGCACCGGCATCAGCTACGATCATCAATACGTCACGACCAACGCCGAGACCCTGGCCGTGGTGCCGATCGGCTATGCCGACGGGTATCGTCGCAAGCTCGGCATTAACGAAGTCCTGCTCGGCGGCCAACGCGCCCCGGTGCGCGGCCGGGTGTGTATGGATCAGGTCATCGTCGGCGTCAGCCACATCCCGGGTGTCCGCGTCGGCGACGACGTCGTCGTGCTCGGCGCCCAGGGCGCCGCAGTCCTCACCGCCGAGGAGCTGGCCCGGCGCTGGGGCACCAACAACTACGACGTCGTGAGCGGCATCCTGGCCAGGGTCCCGAGACGCTATCGTGACTGAGGATTGCTGATTGCGCCGCCAATCAGCAATCGGAAACCAACAATCAACAATCAGAAAGGCTCGCCATGTCGAACTATTCCAGCATGTTTGACCTGAACGGTCGCACCGCCTGGGTGGTGGGAGGCGGGAGCGGGATCGGGCGCGCGTCGGCAGAGGCGCTGGCTGCCTTTGGCGCGCGGGTCGTGGTCAGTGACATGAATGCCGAGGGCGCGGCCGCGACGGCCCAGGCCATCGCCGACGCCGGCGGCAGCGCCGACGTGCGCGCGCTCGACATGCGCCGTAGTGAGGATGTCTCGGCGACGGCGGCCGCGATCGGGACCGTGGACGTGCTGGTGAGCACGCCCAGCATCAACGTCCGCAAGCCCCTGCTCGACTACACCGACGACGAGTTCGACCGCGTCATCGAGCTTAATCTCAAGGGCACGTTTCGGCTGCTGCGCGCGGTCGGACGCGGCATGGCCGAGCGCGGGCGCGGCAGCATCATCACCTTCGCCAGCATCCGAGCCCAGGTGGTCGAGCCCGGCCAGGGCGTGTACGCGGCCACCAAGGCCGGCACGTTGCAGATGTGCCGGGCGCTCGCGGCCGAATTGGGGCCGCGCGGCGTGCGCGTCAACGCCATCGGGCCGGGCGTGGTCGAGACCCCGTTGACCGCGCCGATCAAGTCCAAGCCCGACTGGTACAACGCCTACGCGGCCAAGAACGCCCTGGGCCGCTGGGCGCAGCCCTCGGAGATGGCCGGCGCCGTGGTCTTCCTGGCCTCCGACGCCGGCAGCTATGTGACCGGCACCCTGTTGCTCGTTGACGGCGGCTGGACCGCGATCGACGGCCGGTTCACGCCACCGCTCTGAGAAAGCTGATTGCTTTTTTGCTGAATCGATCAGCCATCAGCGATCAACAAGCATCAATCCCCATGTCTCTCCTTGAGGTCCTCGACGTCCATCACACGTACACGCCGGAGCGCGCGGAGCCGGTGCAGGCGCTGCGCGGCGTCAGCCTGTCGATCGCGGCCGGCGAGTACGTGGCCGTGTTGGGCCACAACGGCTGCGGCAAGTCGACGCTGGCGCGCCTGCTGAACGGCCTGCTGGCGCCGACCCAGGGCGACGTCCTGGTCAAAGGCTGGAACACGCGCGACCGTGCCCATCTGCGCGACGTCCGTCGCACGGTCGGCATGGTCTTCCAGCACCCCGACAAC